>JBDKJC010000442.1:0-4125 GCA_039796815.1 Cyanobacteriota bacterium
TCCATCTCCCCAGTCGTTATTCACAACATACCAATCGAATAGCGATCGCTCTACTTTCAGGAATCACGCTGGCGATCTTACTACACAAACTAATACAGAGATTTGCAGCTCATTCTCCTACTCGTCAGTTAATCATTATAGCGATCGCTCTTAGCGCCTTGCTCTATCCCACTTATGCTGTTCAAGCTTATCCCCATCGCTTAGGTTATGTGACAGCAAAAACCCCCGAACTCTATCAATTTCTCCGACGGCAGCCTAAAAATATCGTCATTGCTACGCTGAGTGAGTCAGGAGACTTTATTCCCAGCTTTGCCCAACGTAGGGTATTAACCGCTAGAGAATACAGCATTCCTTACCATTGGGACTACTACAAACAAATTCGCCAACGCACCCAAGATTTAATCCAGGCTCAATATAGCTCGAACCAAGAAGATGTTCAACAGTTTATCCAGCAATATCACGTCGATCTTTGGCTCATAGATTCCACAGCTTTTACCACTGAGTATCTCCAGCAAAACGACTGGCTCAAACAGTTTCAGCCAGAAATCCAGCAGGCGATCTCCAATCTGAAAAAACCATTAGCGATCGCCAAAGAAATCGAGCAGTGCAGTATTTTTTCAACTTCCAACCTCAATGTACTAGACAGTAAATGTTTACTTAAAAACTAGCACGCCTGAAACTATTGCCGATTTTAACTAAACATCTGAATATCCAAATCTGGTCGTAAAACGTGAGCCTGGCGTAGATAACGATGAATAATAGCTGATTGAGCGACAGGAGTATTAACCTGAACTAGAATTCTGATGCAGCGTTTAAGACTATCCTTGACATTCATCTGTTGCAGATCGATTAGCGGAACATGATCCCAACCTGGGCGTTTTCTAGCAGCAGCAGCAGGAAACATGACATCAAGATCGGCTGTGACGGTAAAAAATACACACACTATATCTTCTGGTCGAAACAAGTTGTGAGCCTCAATTTCGCCGATTAGCTCATGAACCGCATCACTCATCGCAGCTTTAGTATTCTCACTCACGGTTGTTGCCCCACGAATGCCTCTTACTCGCCATTCAACCATTTTCTTCTCCCCTAATTTGTTTTTTTTGTCGATTCATCACGCAATTATTACGAATTTTGTAGAATCAACCTCTACTAATAATTTTTCCACTCAATCATAATGGAATCATCAAGCGCAATCGAGAAAGATCTTAAATAATATTGGGTTAATTAGCTAACTTAGGAGTTTCAGACATGATTGTGATCGAGCAATAGCAGTAGTTTAGGCAGAAACATCTATTCATTGACTGGTTGGATTATGTTGTTAGATCACAAAGATGAGGCAACAAGAACTATTAAAATATGTTTTACACAATTTTAAAATGATACATCTCAAGAGGATTGAGGATTAGCATGAAATCTTATCGTTTAACTGCAAAAGATCGCGCCGATCTTAGCCGTCTGGTGGCAATACAAACTAAAACTCTAGGCGAAATTTTACGAGACGCAGATTTAGTTTCGCCCTGGCAAATTGAGTCGGCATTACAAGACAAAATACAGCATCCTGAGTTAAGAATCGGCGAGATATTAGCACAAAAAGACTTAATTAAGCCAGAAACTGCCAATTTTTTCGTTCAAGATTGGACAAAAGCAGTTATTGAAGCAGAAAAGAATACCCTGGGCTATTATCTCCAACAAGCAGCAATTCTCGATCGCGAACAAATTGAAATAATTTTAGCCGAACAGAGAGCTTCTGGAATTCGTTTTGGTACGGTTGCCGTATTTCAAGGATTTATCCTAAAGGATACACTTCGTTATCAAATCAACTACCTTAGATTTCTTCTTGACCAATTTATTCCCTGAAGAATCAAAAGTATCACCTTTTATCAATCTGCACAAAGGTTATTCATTATTTGGCAACCAGAGGGATTTATCCATCTAAATCTCCTTCCATGACGCGAGAAAGTGCCTTGCTAGTATTATCTTTAAACTCTTGAACATCAACTCGATCTAAAATTACAATTGCTAAGATCATCGCGACTGCTTGCATGGCAAATACTAAGCTATAAGACATCAAAGGAAGATCGAAGATACTTTTGCCAACATCTAAAATTACACCTCCAATCAAGGTGGCTAATCCTCTAGACATAGCTTGAGCTAATCCCCACGCGCCAATAAAAGTTCCTGCGGTTTTGGCAGCAGTCAAATCTAACATCAGGCTAATGCCACCAACGGTAGCTATCCCCGCAGCAATGCCAAATAACATAACTGCCAATTGCAGCATTTTTGGCTGTTGGGTGAAGCCCGCCAACACAATTAAACCAAAAGACAAGGCAACTAAAATACAACCAATTTTAGTGGTTGGTTTTTTACCCAACCCTGGAATAATTAAAAACCCCGTAAAACTATAACCAAGTAAAATTCCTATTCCCCAGAAAGCATTAAGCTGAGTAGTTTCGCCAATACTCATCCCAAACACTTCCCCTCCATAGGGTTCAAGTACTGCTTCCTGCATAAACAAGCCAATTGTCAGCACAGACAAGAAAGCGAAAAAAATACCTGTTTGACGACTAGTAGTTAAGATTTGCAGCGCCCGACTAAGGTTGATACGATCATCGCGATCGTCTTGATGTGACTCGATCGTGCCAGTAGTACTATTATTAAACCCAGAATATCTTTTTTCTACTCCCCAAGTCGCAATAATAGCTAAACCTAAAACCAAAAAAGGCACAAAACTAAACACAGAATTAATTGGTGGCTGTAGAGCTTCCAGAGGAATATTCCCCGCCGAAATTCCTGCTGCTTCAATTCTTTTAAAGACAATACTACCCGTAACTCCTCCGATCACAATTCCCACCATTAACATCGACCACACGATCGCAATTAATTTAGAACGTCTTGATTCTTCGGTAATATCTACCAGTAAAGCAGTAAATGGTGTTGAGCTACAGCTAACCCCTAAACCATAGATAGCCATGATTAAGCTCAATAAGGCACTCCAGCCGATAGTCTGACTATTCCATTGCCAACCACCGCTAGCCTCTACTACCCCCCCTAATTGCCATACTACCTGCACCGCTAAAAATACTGCCAAGCCCAAGATCGCTGTCCCTAATCGAACATAATTAGTCCGATGCTTCCCCAGCAGAGGTTTAGTATCTGATAGCTGCCCAAACCACACCCTAGCAGGAGAAACAAATAATGAGGTAGCTAAAATTGCCCCTGTAATGGTTGCAGGAATACCAAGTTCACTAATCATTACTCGATTCAAGACAGCAAGGGTTAATACTGCCATTAAACCAAGTCCCAGATTAAATAAGCCCAAACGAAAAATAGCTAGCATTCCTATCTGACGCTTAGGACGGTTGTGAATCTCAGTCGATTCTGAAAAATCTTTAATAGTCATTTTTCGCGGTTAATTTTTTATGAGAGTATTTATAATTTATTTGTATAAAAAAAGCCCCAAAGTATTAGCTTCGTGACCGAAAGGCGATCGCTTTTTACTGTCGACCACATAAAGTTAATATCAATAAAGTCGATGGGATTTAAAGCTAGTTTTTGATAGATGGGATGGTAGATTATGGAAGAAATATTAGAGTTAAAAGATTGCTTACTGAATCATCAATACGAACGGGCGATCAGCATAGTTGAAGAGCTAGAACAGATGGGCAGACAAGACAAAATTAACAATTTAGAGTCTTTCCTGGTTATTTTACTAATTCATCTGATCAAAATTCAAGTCGAAAAAAGAGTAACTCGAAGTTGGCGTAGCTCAATTTTAAATAGTTTGCGAGAAATTCAAAAACGTAACAAGTTGGGCAAAAAATCTCAATACATCAAGCAAAATGAATGGCTTGAGCATATCGCAAATGTTTATCCAGATGCTATTTTCAAAACTGCCGACGAAGCTTTTGGTGGCATAGAAATCTCAGAACTTAAATCTTTAGTAGATATCGGCGCGTTGCAAAATATTACTCTAGAATTGCTTGATTTTACCTATACATTGGACGGAGATAGTATGGTTAAAATGATTAGCGATCGCTTCCCCGTCGGTCAATTGTCATAATCAATAAGAGCGATCGCCTAACTTAACCTTTTAAATTCTCAATTACTCTTTGCCTATTTTCA
>JBDKJC010000443.1:0-4123 GCA_039796815.1 Cyanobacteriota bacterium
CGGTTAAGGTTACCTTAATTTCGCTGGGATGGTGGGCATAGTCATCAATGAAGATAATATCATCGACTTCTCCGCGATGCTCAAACCGTCGTTTCGTACCACCGAAAGTAGCGATCGCTCCAGCAATGGTGCTAAATTCTAAACCTATTTGTCTACCAACGGCGATCGCCGCTAGAGCATTATTTAAGTTATGTTCTCCTAGTAATGGTAACTCCAGCTCTCCCAGACAAACTCCTCTTTCCCAAATCTGAGAATTACTTCCTTGGGCGTGATAAGTAATGTTTTTCGCCGTGTAGTCTGCACCTAAATTTGGATTTAAACCATAACTAATAGTTAAAGCTAATTCATCCCGAATAATCGGATCGTCGATGCAGCCAATTAAGGTATTACACTGTCCTGCAAAAGTTTGAAAAATACCGATTACTTCTTGAATATCTTGATAGCGATCGGGATGGTCTAACTCAATATTGGTAATAATACCAATACTTGGATGATGTTTAACTAGAGAACCATCGGATTCATCTGCTTCAGCGACTAAATACTCTCCTTGCCCACTTCTGGCGTTACCATCCCAAGTATCTACCTCTCCACCGACAATAATTGTGGGGTCAAGCTGACATTTAAATAGCATGTAACCAATTAAGCTACTGGTAGTAGTTTTCCCGTGAGTACCTGAAACTGCAATGCTTTGGTATTCATCAATCAGAGCTGCCAAAAGATCGGAGCGGTGAAAAATAGGACAGCCGAGTTGAACTGCTGCTTGATATTCAGGATTAGTTAGGGCGATCGCTGTAGAACAAATAACCTGGGGTAATAAAGTTGCAGTGGGACTATTCAATACTTCAACTTCCAATAAAGCTTCAGATGCTACTCCTGCTGATACTGGCTGGCGTTCTATCTTTGGAGTCGGGACGAAAAAATCAAAATTTCTGGCTTCATGACCATAAAAAATCTTCGCCCCCAAGGCTTCTAATCTATCGGTAATGTGGCTAGAACGCAGATCGGAACCCGATACTGGCAGTTGTCGTTGAGCAACAATCTGAGCTAAAGCCGACATTCCAATTCCGCCAATACCAATAAAGTGAAATGGTTTTCCCTTTAAATCTACTTTTGCCACTTCTTTGACTCCTGCCATAGCACGTATATCTTGATTGAGGTTACAGAATACTAACTTGTTTTGAAGTGAAGCACTCTATATATTCTCATTGCTGTAAATAATACGGGCTATGATAGCAAGAATTTTTTAAACTTAGGAATAAACAAGCACAAGAAAATTGGCAAAAATAAGCTAAAAAGCTATATTCTTCAAGAAATTAACGTCAAAATTTGCTATTAAATTACTTTGGCGACAACATTGCCGTATTTTTTCGTCAGAGACAAAAATTAACTTCAGATTATTAGCTCAATTAAGGTTGAAATTGATTCTGAGTCAGGTCTTGAAATGTGCTTACTTTACGATATGATGAGTCTTATTAAGAATGTTTTAATGTATTAACCTAATAAAATAAGAGGGTAAGAGTATAGTGGTTAGAGTAGCAATTAACGGTTTTGGGCGTATCGGGCGTAATTTTGTCAGATGTCTACTAACCCGAGGCAATGATACAAATTTAGAGTTGGTTGGTCTGAATGATACTTCCGATCCTAAAACAAACTCTCACTTATTAAAGTATGACACCATGCTGGGTGTTTTGGACGCAGACATTGGTTATGACAGTAACTCTCTAATCGTCAATGGCAAAACCATTAAATGTGTCTCCGATCGCAACCCTCTAAACTTGCCCTGGAAAGAGTGGGATGTTGATATTATTATTGAATCTACTGGTGTTTTCCGCGATGCTGAAGGTGCAGGAAAGCATATACAAGCTGGAGCTAAAAAAGTAGTTATTACTGCTCCTGGAAGTGGCCCTAACATTGGTACTTATGTTATGGGAGTAAACCACGAAAAATATACTCCTGGTGAATTTGATATAGTTAGTAATGCTAGTTGTACTACTAACTGTTTAGCTCCTATTGTTAAAGTCATTAACGAACAGTTTGGCATCATCAAAGGTGCTATGACTACTACTCATAGTTATACTGGCGACCAACGTATTCTAGATGCTAGTCACCGCGATTTAAGACGAGCTAGAGCAGCAGCGGCAAACATTGTCCCGACTTCTACTGGTGCGGCTCAAGCGGTGGCTTTAGTCTATCCTGAAGTCAAAGGTAAGCTGAACGGTATCGCTCTACGAGTCCCTACTCCTAACGTTTCGGTAGTAGATTTGGTGGCTCAAGTTGAGAAGAAAACTATAGCTGAAGAAGTTAACGAAGTACTCAAAAAAGCTGCTGAAAGTTCCCTAAAAGGTATTTTGGGCTATACCGATCTACCCCTTGTTTCTTCTGACTTCAAAGGTACTGATGTTTCTTCCACCGTTGATGGACAGTTAACTCTAGTCCTAGATGGTGACATGGTTAAAATCGTTGCGTGGTATGACAACGAATGGGGTTATTCTCAGCGCGTTGTCGATCTGGCTGAATTGGTAGCTAAAGGAATGTAAGTAATCATTAACTCTAACTAATTATATTTGACCTAAAACACCTCCCTATTTAACGTTAGGCGGGGTGTTTTTTTAAATGCTTTCAGGATAATAAAGGATAGATTAAAATTAATTGGATAAAGCGATCGCCTGTTTCATCGTTTCAGCTTGTTGTGCTTGAGGAGTGTAAAATCTTGCTATGGTAAAATCCGCAGTATAAGAGACTGTTTGTAAATAAAAGATTAAAGTAATAATAGCTTGCTGTGTGGAGGAGATAATGAAACTGGGGACGAAGAGATAGATTTTTATTACCCATTAGCCATTACTCATTACTTAAACCCGAAGGGCTGAGTAAACGTAGTACAATCGATGGGCAACATTCCTTGATTTCGATTCTGAGATGAAAATTATCTGCGCCTCATTTGACCTCAAAGATCATCTTTCCCTTGTCAGTCGTGCTGTTCCTTCTCGTCCAGAACCCGCTGTTTTAGGTAATGTTTTAATCCAAGCTAGTGAAACCAGCCAAAAAGTTAGTTTGATTGCTTTTGATGGTAGTTTGGGCATTAAGACGAGTTTTAATGCTGAAGTTGATACAGGTGGCAGTATTACCCTCCCCGCTAGATTATTGAATGATATTGTTACTCGTCTACCAGAGATTGAAATTACCCTAGAAGTCCCCGAAACGGAACGAACTGAGCAAGAAGCTAGTTTCGTGACGACAATTAGTTCCACATCAGGTCAATTTCAACTAACAGGAATAGATGCGGCTGAGTTTCCCGAACTCCCCACTGTTGAACCAGAAGCACAAACGATAGAATTACCAATAGCTGTCCTTAACCAAGGTTTAGGAGGCTGCTTATTTGCTGCTTCAACAGAATTATCCAAACAAATATTAACAGGGGTTCATTTAAAGATCCAAGGTAATGGTCCAGGTGGCTTTGGCGATACTATAGAATTTGCTGCTACTGATAGTCATCGTTTGGCAGTAGTAGCAACTAACCTCAATGATTCAGAATCAGAATCGACAATTGAGTTGCCTCAACTAGCTGTAACTATCCCTGCTAAAGCGTTGAGAGAATTAGAAAGAATTATCAGTAATGCTGCTGAAGGCGACAAGGTTAAGGTGAGCTTTGATGAACAGGTTATGATGTTTGAGTATAGCGATCGCCTTTTGACTAGTACGAAGATCTCTGGTGATTACCCTGCCTATGGTCAGTTGATTCCCCAAAACTTTAGCCGCGAAATTATTCTTGACCGCAAACGTCTCATATCTAGTCTAGAACTAGTAGCAGTCTTGGCACAAAAGAATAACTTAGTAAAATTCAGCCTGCATAACGATAGTTCAGAACTAGTCGTTTCCGCAGATGCTCAAGATATAGGTAACGCCGAACAATCTCTACCTGCTGAGATTATGGGCGATGAGATTGAAATTGCTTTTAATATCAAGTATTTGATGGACGGATTAAAAGCTTTGTCCACCACCCAAATCAAAATGCAGCTTAATGAAGGTTATCAGCCAGTTATCTTTAGTCCTCTGGGTGGCTTAACCATGACTTATCTAGTGATGCCTGTACAACTAAGAAAATAAAAGTAGCTTAGTGACTCAA
>JBDKJC010000444.1:0-4121 GCA_039796815.1 Cyanobacteriota bacterium
GACTATAATTCGGCAATGCTAATCAAGAAGCTGGCTGTGGGCAGCAGTCAGGATAAAAAGCTCCCTTCTCTCAAGGATTTGTTGAGTTGAGGAGAATCCCTCGCGTCCCGCGACGGGAGTATGTCAATGCAGTTGCTGGTTTGCTCAAAAAAAACGGCTGCGTGAGCTAGCCGAATTAATTAAATTATTTGTATTTGTTCAAATTAAGAAAGTAGCTAATTAAGGCAACACTTATTTTTTACTTTTCTTCTACGTACATTTCAGGTTCAACTGCAAAATTGTCTAAACGACCAGATTCATCAATAATGTAGCCTTCAGTGGTGTCTATTCCTGTACCTTCTTCTTGTTCCGCAAAAGCTTCTATTTGCTCTATATCTCTTTCTGGATCTGCACCAGAAGGAATTATTGCTTCAGGATCGTTAACATCTACTGACTGTGCTAACTGTACTCCTACTTGATTGCCAGGAGCGCCTTTTCCTGGTTCAGCATCATCAGGTTCGTGTCTGACAACTACTTTTTTATCTTGGTTATCCATCATTTATTTTTGAGTTTGAATTTTTGACTAGGCTGAAATTTTTAGCGACTAAAGCATCTATGTGTATAGCTTATGGAGATTAGCCTCCGCGCATTGTACCTGTATTATTTTGACGATTGCCAATCGGATCTTGGGTATCTAGATCTGTACCCATAATGTTGCCTCGATCTGCTTGAGAATTTTCGATGGAAATCCAGTTACCTTCTCGATCTTGTTGATAACTATTTTTGACTGAATTCCAGGCTACTTGAGTCGCATTTTCCTCGTTCATGCCGTTTTCCGAGACAGCATTATAGGCAGCCATGAATAATTGCTGTCCGTGTTTGGGTAGTTTTTGTGTTACTTCGCTGGGTAATTCTTCAAGCTGTTGATAGGTCATAATTAAAATTAATTAAGATCGATAAATTATTTATTCTTATCAAAGCAAAATATCAGCAAAGTAACGCTCTTCCTCTGGTTGTAAATTCAGCAAGTGCAGGAATATATCGTAGGAAATATTACTAATCATCGCGATTAAGCTGCCCCAAAGGATATTAAGGATATGCAGAGTGGTCATCTTAAATATTGATTGTTTTCAGCAACAAACGACGCTTTAATTATTCAAACTAGTATCGGGTGTTGTTTTGCCAGGGGAAGCGTCTGGAGAAGGTTTGATGAGTAATTGTTGTAGCAAGAAATAAGTGCCACTAGCAATAACTATAACTATTAAAGTTATTTTAACTAGCCTTGGTTTGGCTAGTTTTGGTTTGACTTTAAGAGAACGATTAGCCATAACAGCGACCGAACGAATACCAGGCAAAGCGTTAGGATCTTCATAAATATTATGATTATGCTCAACCCCTTGATTCTCAGCTAGTAAAGGTCTACTTACTGCTTGGTTCATGGCGATCGCTGGTAAAGACTGTGACACTGTAGGAAAACACCTATTTAAGTCATCTAAAACAGATTGCGCTGATTCATAGCGCTCTAGATAGTTATACCGCGTCATTTTAGTCAGTATTTTCTTTAATTCAGGTTTAGTATCAACTAAGTGTGACCACAGAACTTCTCCGTTTTCGTCTTCTTCTAAATTCAGTGGTTTGATACCTGTAAGAGCCTGAATACAAATCATGCCTAGAGCATAGATATCGCTACTGGCGCGAGGTTTACCCCGTGCCTGTTCAATCGGCATATAACCCTGTGTTCCTACGGATACGGTTACCCCAACTATGCTATTTTGCCCCTGCAAAATGTTTTTAACTGTCCCAAAGTCGACTAGCACAATTTTGCGATCGCTATTACGGCGAATTAAATTGGCGGGTTTGAGATCGCGATGAATCACTCCTCGAGCGTGAATAAATCGCAGAATATTGAGGCAGTCTTGCAATAACTCGATCACTCGATCGCTCGACCAAACTTTGGCTGAAGTGATTTCCTTGTCTAAGGTTTGACCTGGAATATATTGCTGGACTAGATAAAACTTCTCTGCTTCCTCAAAATAAGCTAAAAGCTTAGGAATTTGTGGATGATGACCCAAACTGTGGAGCGCCGCGGCTTCTGACTTAAATAAGCGTCGGGCGATTGTTAGGAGTTTGGGAGCATTAAAGCTAGGAGCAAGTTGCTTAACGATACAGAGGTCTTTGCCTGGCAGTTGGGTATCTTGTGCTAGATATGTTCTGCCAAACCCGCCTTCGGCGATATATTCTAAAACTTGATAACGAGAGCCTAATATTTTTCCCTTCACTGTTTAATTTTCGTGCCGACTTGATTATTCATCAAAATACAAAGATATTTTCTCTGAAAATAAATAAGTTAAGGATAACTCAATCAAACGCTTAATATAAGAGCAAAAGGTTGGGCTTTAGCTATAAGCTATAAGCTATAAGCTATAAGCTATAAGCTATAAGCTCAATTATGCCCTGGAATATTATATCTCCGACTTTTATTAGTAATCAACAACTGAAAGCCCTGTTGGCGACGAAAATCTGACCAGCTAGCCTCATTAGCTGCTAACTCTATATATTTTGCGGGGTCAAGGTCGATCGCTTGCTCCAAACAAATAATTGCCCAGTTGCGTCGATCTAAAGCTGCATAGCAACAAGCTTGCTGGTAGTATACCCAAGCAGATTTTGGCTCTAAATCTAATACCCGCTGATAACAATTAATCCCTTGCTCAAACTGTGCCAATTGTTGCCAGATAACCCCTTGTTGATACCATGACCAATAATCATCTGGTTCAAGGTCACAAGCTTGTATGTAGCTTTGTAATGCTTCCTCTAACTTGCCCCAATTTTGTAGCGCTTCTCCACGACGATAATAAGCCCAAAAATCATCTGGACGCAATTCTAGAGCCTGGTTGTAGTAATCTAAGGCTCGATCGTACTGTTCTAGCTGACGATAAGCTTCTCCCAGACGATAAATTGCCCAGTAATCTTGGGGACGCAATTGGAGTGACTGGTTAAAACAGGCGATCGCCTCTTGATATTGACGAAGTTCGGTAAAATGAATGCAGCCTTGTTCGTACCACGACCAATAGTTATTTGGCTCAATTGTCGAGGCTTGAGTAAAACTATTAACTGCTTCATGGTAGTGACCTAAAGCTTCGAGAACGACACCTTTGCGATACCATGACCAATAGTCACTGGGTTGGTAGTTTAAAGCCCGTTCGTAGCTAGCCAATGCTTCATCGTAATAACCTTCTGCACGGAGCTTGTTGCCTCTTTGATACCATTCTCGATAGCTATCTGGACGACATTCTAAGGACTTATACATTTTGCCAAATGTTAATTAAGATTTGATGCTAAAAAGCGACTTACTTATATATAAACGTAATGGGGAAACAATCATACCCAAAAAGTTAGGAATCGATAACCGAAATTTAGCGATCGCTACAGAAATTATTGATTGTTTTCAAAACTGTCTTGGTCAAACCCAAGGAGAACTAGACCGACAATTATTAGAATTGGAAGGAGATAGTCCAGACTATCGACTTAAAAGAGGTTTAGCTCATATACTCCGCAATACTTTTTCTACTTTTGAGATAATCAGTCCCCTAGAACCTCTTACCCTTCGGCAACGAGTCTTCGCAGAAGCTGCTAAGACAGGCGCATTACCAGATCGGCGTAGTGACACTTTAGAAATTATTGCTCACTCCTTGGCTGATGAATTAAAGCGTCCTGTGTCTCCCCAGGAAATCGAAGCGGGATTATATGCAGACTTGCTGGAAAATAGGATTTTAACTCAATTTGAAGCGCCTCTGGCCGAATCTTTGCTCCACCGCTATAATTTGTCCCAGGTACAGGGAGTTTTCTATCGCGCTAGCAGCGTCGTGATTAATGCCCATCGTAACGATCCTGGGGAATATAAGCTCTTATTTCGCTACATCAAGCTGTTTCAACTGATGGCATATATTGAAGGCGATGCCGATACGGGTTTTACCTTGACGATGGATGGCCCAGCCAGTCTATTTAAAGCCAGCACGCGTTATGGACTAGCCTTAGCTAAAATGATTCCTGCGCTACTTCATGTGACAAAATGGAGTCTACAAGCAAAGCTGCAAAACCGCGATCAATATTCAGGTAATACTAAAACAGGTAAGTTTGTCTTA
>JBDKJC010000445.1:0-4115 GCA_039796815.1 Cyanobacteriota bacterium
ACGAGTATTAAGGCAATTAGTCAAGCTCAATATTCACAAAAACAAGAACAGCAAGCCGACAAATTTGGCTTACTGCTATTAGATAAAACTTATAATCAAGTAGCAGGGTCAACTGACTTTTTTAATCGACTGAGTAAAAAGCAGAAAAATAATTTTGATTTTCTTGCCTCTCATCCCGCCCCAGCTAAAAGAGTGAAGGAAATTAATCGGTTAATTAAAGAAAATCAATATAACCTTGGTTCGGTTACACCTTTACCTAAAACTTTAAAATTAGATCGATCTTTAGATTAATATTGTAAATGCTTCTGCAATCAAAAAATTTAGCTTTCTGTGAACAATCCCTAATTAATTAAGTAGGATTGAAATCATCGCTATCTTCTTCTGTTATGGTTTCCACAACTAGAGCATTTACCTCTGGCTTAGAAAGAGTGATAATTTTTTCCTCGAGCATAATCTGTACAGCACCTTGAGGTAGGTTTAAGCTCAACACAATAAAAGGAGTTCCAGGTAATAATCCTTGAGATATTAGTTTGCCCACATAACCACCGTAAACGCGACTATAGCCTACAATAGTAGCTACTGAGCCAGTCGATAATTCGGGAATATTAATTGCTGTACTCATGATTTTGCTTTACCCACCAAACTAACCACAACTCTTCGAGCAATTTCTTGACCAATGCCAATTAGAGTGTCGTTAAGGTTTACTACTACTGAACCAGTATTAGTTCTACTCACTAGCTGTACTCTTTTATCGGGCTTAAACTCGAGATTCCGCAGCTGACGGATAATATTTTGTGGCGCGTGAATCTGTTTGATAGTAATTAAATCTCCTATTTTTGCTCGATCCAAAAAACTACTGTCAGGATCTAACTGCAACCGATTGCTTAAATCTGGAGCTAGCTTCATAGCAGAATCGCTAACGAAAACAAACTCTTGGAATCTTTTAAGCTTCTGTGGTGTCTGGTGTTGAAAATCTACAGGGTGAGTCATGAACAATAAAGTTTATTGAGAGTCATTACTATTTAGTGTTTCCTTCTTATAGATATATCGTGATTAATACTTGTTGACAATGTTTTTTAAGTAGATTTAAGAATTAGCCTATTGATTAAAGTTAAAATCTCGTAGTCCCAGCTATAGTTGATAATCAGGGATACAGTTGTGTTCCATATATAGGCGATAATCAGCACAGGCGCGATCGCGACGCGGAGCTAGTCCTTTAGGGCATTTTGACTGCTCCCAACCACAGTATTGTTGCAGAGTTTTAGTAACAACAGGTAGTAGATTTAGTCCGTAATCACCATTCATTGCCAAAGTGGTACGACGGCGCAAGATATCCACTAGAGTATGAGCAGACTCGTTAGTTACGGCATAGACGATCTGAGCCTTAATATCGGCTAAATCTGGGCTAATATATTCCTGTAAATCAGGATTTTCCTGGGTTAAAGCCAAAACTTCAATGGTTTTTGCACCATAAACCGAGAATAGATAGTAAATGGTAGAAATTGCTAGAGTAGATTGATATTCTTTAACGGTCTGTTGAATCCGTATGTCCTGGGGGAAAATGCAGCCAGGTAAAGGCAAAGAGGCTGAAAAATGCTGGCAATTACTTATAAACTAAATTTCTTCTCGATTACTTTGTAGAAGTTCGGAAATATCCATATAATTATGCTTGATAATTTTGTTTTAAATTACAATCTTAAACGTCTAATCTTATTCTGTTAAATAAGCGATCGCCCGTTTAGTGAGTGCTGAAAAATAACCAATTAAGCAACGTTTTTAAATATTTTCAGGATGTTGATTAATCTTAAGCTTATATAGCGTTTCTCAAATAAGTGAGATACACTAATTGAAATTTCAAAAGCGAACTGTATCTCACCATTTTGAGAAAGGCTATATATCGGTACTATTCAATATTAAGGGGATCGACATCAATGGTCATGCTGAGGGATCTGGGTAAATGACTTCGCAGCAAACTATTGAGATCGGGTAAATTGTCTTTGGCTGCTGCGGGAAACTTGAGTAATATTTGCCAGCGATAACGACGGGCTACCCGCATGATATTAGCTGGTGCAGGCCCTAGAATTTCGTATTCTGGACTTAAGGTGTTAATTAGTCTGTCAGCCAAAGTTTCAGCAGCTTGCGCCACTTCTCTCTCATCGATACTGCTGAGTTTAATTAAGATTAAATTACCATAAGGAGGATAGTTCAGTTCGGCTCTTTGTTCTAGTTCAGTTCGGCTAAAATCTTCATAGTTATGGGTTTTAACAGCCTGAATGACAGGATGTTCGGGGGAATAGGTTTGCAGAATTACTCTACCTGGAAGATCTCCTCTGCCTGCTCTACCTGCTACTTGGGTCAAAGTCTGGAAAGCTCTTTCGGCGGCACGGTAATCACTACGGTGTAATAAGCCATCTGCTGCGACGATGCCCACTAAGGTAACTCCTGCAATATCTAGACCTTTGGTGAGCATTTGGGTGCCGATTAAAATATCTGCTTCTTGGTGAATAAAGCGATCGATTAACTGACGATGTGCGCCTTTGTTCCTGGTGGTGTCACTATCATAACGAATTGTTCGTAGCTCGGGAAATAATTTAGCTAATTCCTGAGTAACTTTCTGTGTCCCGCTACCAAAAAACTTGAGATAAGGAGAATTGCATTCGGGGCAGATTTTAGGCTGGATCTGAGTATGGTTGCAATAGTGACAGCGCAATAGTTTGGCTGCTCCCTCATGGGTGTGATGATATGACAAAGAAACATCACAGTCTGGACATTCCATTACATAGCCACAACTGCGACAAGAAACAAAAGTACTATGTCCTCGCCTAGGGATAAATAAAATACCTTGTTGTCCTTGAGACTTCATTTCGGCGATCGCCTGTTGCAAAGCTAAACTGAAAATGGATCTATTGCCACGACTTAATTCCTGTCGCAGATCGATGATTGATACTTGCGGTAAGGGACGAGAACCAATTCTTTCGGGTAGAGATAAATAAAAGTTTAGATCTTGTTTGGACGATTCCCATTGTTTGGGCGAACCACCGTTCGTCCCTACGTTACCAATAGCGTTTAAACTTTCTAAGGAAGGAGTGGCAGAACCTAATACTAAAGGACAATTTTCTAACTCAGCTCGCCATTGCGCTACCTTACGAGCGTGATAGGTAGGTGCAGGACGATCTTGCTTAAAACTGGAGTCATGTTCTTCATCCAGGACGATTAAGCCTAAATTTGGCAGAGGAGCAAAGATAGCAGATCGCGTCCCAATAATTACTTGTGGTTCTCCCTGAATCGTCTGTCGCCAAGTATCATAACGTTCATTAGCCGATAGTTTACTATGATAAACGCACACTTGTGTCCCAAATCGAGCGCGAAAACGGTCTGTAAGCTGCGGTGTTAAACCGATTTCAGGCACTAGTACTAAAGCCGATTTGCCTACTACTAAAATTGGCGCGATCGCCTGAAGATATACTTCAGTTTTTCCTGAACCCGTTACTCCATGCAGCAGAATCTGAGCATAATCTTGTTGAGCATTAATTACAGCCAGAGCATCTGCTTGAGCCTGACTAAGTTCTTTGGGCCGATCTGCTGTTTGCACAACGCCCTGCTCATGACGCAAAATTTCTCTTTCAGAAAGAACAATATAACCTTTGGCTTCTAAGTTTTTGACTGTGCTAGAAGTGGTACTGCATAAAGCGATTAAGTCTTTGAGCCATAATTCCCCACCTCTGTTTTTCAGTATCTGTAATATTTCCTGCTGTCTGTTGGTTAGATCCTCTAACAAAATATTGGTTGCTAGGGTAACGGCGGTTTTGAGCTTGGGCTTGGCTCGTTTCGGGGGTTCAAGATAGCTTTCGATCCAACCTCTTTTACTCAGTTCTTTAATACCACGACTTGCTCCTTTGACCTGATTTCTAAGATAGTTAACACTATAATCGCCGTCTTTTTGACTTTGTAAGAGTTTGAGTAGTTTTCCTGCCACTACACTACAAAATGTTTCCGCGCCAGGAGGCAGATCGGGACTTAATCTAATTCTTCTTTGCGATCGCCCTAACAAACCAGGAGGTAGCGCCACCCGAATCGCACTCATTAGATCGGTACTATAGTATTCAGCAATTTTT
>JBDKJC010000446.1:0-4113 GCA_039796815.1 Cyanobacteriota bacterium
CAAAGAAGCATCTTTCCCCAAACCATAGATCAGCAAGAAAAACATGATTAAAGAGCCGAATAAGTAGCCTGTAAAAATAATCATTGGTAAGCGAGTAGGAGAATTGGCGATCGCCCTACGCCACTGCTGCACCAAAATTGGCATTGCCCAAATCAAAACGACCAAGACAGTCACCCCAGAGAAAATTACCACCGTCTGAGATACCCTTTCCACGGGTAAGAGCATCACCATGGTAATCATCCAGACTAGCAGGCGAGGAATGGGCAGGAAAACTTCAGCAAGTTCATAATTAGTAGCAATCCAGGTGGTCATTTCATTTCCCGCAACACTTCTGGCGACAGGTAACCAGACCACAGCGGTAGCCAAAGTTCCTAGACCCGCCAAACTTAAACTACGCAAATATTTTACAGGTTGGGGCTTTTGAATCACTAGCCAAAAAAAACCTACGGCGATCGCTTCTGACCCCAAAGCTAAGACAAAGAAATAATGGGTGGCAATGCCCAAACCATTAACCACAATCCAAACTAAACTCAGCCACAGTGGCACACTTCTTTGCTGTCTAATTAGCCTGATACTTTCCACTAAACAGGCAAGAGATGCCATCACCCAAAGAACAGTCAAAGTATAGTGTCGTGCTTCTTGTGCCAGATAAATACCATAAGGAGAAAAAGCCATGACAATTGCCGCTAAGTGAGCTACCAAACGGGAGCGAAAAGCCACCCAACCCAGGGCAAATATGCCAGGAATCGCCAGCGTCCCCAAAACTGCACTGAGCGATCGCGCAACTGTCAATGAAACAAGATCCCCATCTTTGAGCCAAAGATCAGCCCACCAACGGGTTAACCAAAAATAAAGGGGTGGATGAGTACTTTCCTCTAGCAGTCTTTTAAACACCTCTGGATAGCCGATTGCCGTATCTAAACGCAGAGGCGCTAATAAAGTATCGAGATCGACAACTCGATCGAGAGGAATATCTTTAAAACCATGCCCCAAACTATAGCCAATGGTAGAAATTTCAATTGAGGCAGGCGGTTTTAGCTCTAAGTTAAACAGGCGGATACCCAAGCCCAAGCCAATCCAGACTAACAGTAGTAAGAGGTTAATGACAGTAGAGTGTTTTTGCTGGTTACTAAATTTCAATTGTCGGTAAAGTATTCTCAATTATATTGGTCATATCAGGCGCTAAAGATATTAACAGCCTTTGGCTCAAATGACGAATTAGAAAGATAATTCCGTATTCATCATTACAAAATCCCAGGGACATAAAACGACTATTCTAAAATTTATTAAAATAAGCATCTAAGACCACAATTAACTAAATGTAAGTTTTCAACCGAGTAAAAACCAAGTAAAAATTTAGGACGGACTAACAATGACCATCAATTTGAGCAAAGGGGAAAGAATTTCCCTCGAAAAAGTAGCCCCAGGTTTAGTACAGATTTTTATTGGCTTAGGCTGGGATATTAACGTTACCGATACTGGGGGAGATTTTGATATTGATGCGTCGATTTTTCTGTTGAACAGTAATGATAAGTTGGTTTCTGACCAACACTTTATTTTTTACAATAATCCCAAAAGTCCAGATCCAGAGCAATCAATTCAGCAACGTGGTGATAATCGGACTGGCGCAGGAGAAGGAGACGACGAAATTGTTGATGTTAATCTTAAAACCATACCTCCAGAAGTGGTAAAAATGGCTCTTACCGTCACCATTCACGAGGCGGATAAGCGTCACCAGAATTTTGGTCAAGTAAGCAATGCTTTCGTGAGAATCGTCAACTGCGAAAATGAACAAGAAATCATTCGCTATGACCTTACAGAAGACTTTTCGGTGGAAACGGCGCTGATCATGGCAGAACTTTATCGCAAAGATGGCGAATGGCGCATGAATGCCGTCGGCGCAGGTTATGAAGGTGGACTACAAGCTTTAGTAGAAAGGTATCAATAACAGTGAACAGTGAGCAATAAACAGTGAGCAGTAATCAGTAATCAGTAATCAGTAATCAGTAATCAAAATGGCAGTTAATCTAAGTAAAGGACAACGTATATCTTTAGAGAAAGTCGCCCCAGGAATAAGGGAAGCTTTTGTAGGCTTGGGCTGGGATACTAACATCACCGATACGGGACAAGATTTTGATATTGATGCTTCCGTATTTTTGTTGGATAGCAACGAGAAATTGATCTCTGACAATCACTTTATTTTTTATAACAATCTTGCTAGTCCCGATCCGCAAAAATCTGTCGAGCATTTAGGTGATAATCGCACTGGTGCAGGGGAGGGTGACGATGAGGTAATTAAAGTCAATCTCCAACAAGTTCCTCCAGACGTAAATAAGATTGCCATGGTGGTAACTATTCATGAAGCGGAACAACGTCAGCAAAATTTTGGTCAGGTGCAAAATGCTTTTGTGCGGGTAGTTAATGCCAAAGATAAACAGGAAGTAGTACGTTATGACCTCACAGAAGATTTTTCGGTGGAAACAGCTTTGATTATGGCAGAACTCTATCGCAAGGATGGAGAATGGCGAGTTAATGCTGTTGGTGCTGGTTATCAGGGTGGCTTACAGGCATTATTAGATCGCTATCAATGAACAGTGAACAATGAACAGTGAGTCCTAAAGGATATGCCCTAAAGGATTCCCTATCGGTCACGAAGCGGTATGGTTTACCATTAGCTCGCAAGCTCGCGTCACAATGAGCAGTAATCAGTAACCAGTAATCAGTAACCAGTAATCAAAATGGCAATTAATTTAAAGAAAGGACAACGGATTTCATTAACCAAAGAAGATCCTAGTTTGCAGCAGATTATGTGTGGGTTGGGTTGGGACGTTGCCCGCAAATCTGGCGGTTTTTTTGGTGGCAATAAACAGTTTGACCTCGATTCTTCCGTTCTCTGTTTGGATGCCGATAAGAAATTACTCGATGTTAAAAATATAATTTACTTTGGTAATTTAAGACATAGCTCTGGAGCGATCGCTCACCAAGGAGATAATCTAACTGGCGCGGGGGAAGGAGACGACGAGATTATTAATATCGACCTGCCGTTGATTCCGCCCAACATTGTTTATTTGCTCTTTGCAATCAATATCTATAAATGCAATGAGCGTCGTCAAGATTTTGGCATGGTGGAAAATGCCTTTGTTCGTCTGGTAAATCGTAATACTAGCCAGGAATTGGCTCGCTATAATCTTTCTGGTGCAGAATATCAAGGAATGACAGGTATGATTCTAGCTGAAGTTTACCGTCATAATGATGAATGGAAAATGGCAGCAGTCGGTAATGGCTTTAAAATTGCTACTTTGGCAGACATCGCTAAAATTTATACTTAAATACAATTAACTAGCTTTTCCTAAAGGCTAGTGCTTGGAAGATAGCTCTTCGCTCTTTAAAGTTCAATTTATCTATATGATAAATAGAAATACCGTAAAAATTCAGTGTCTTGGATTACCCTAAAAACAACTAAAGCTCGTTGGGAAGCTGACTTGATGCAACAGATATTAAACGCTTACGATATTCCTTGTCGCGTGCTTAATATTGGTGCAGGCATATATTGTGGCGATGGTAGCCAGGCAGCACTCCAGGTCAGAACTAAAGATCGATGGACAGCTCTTTTACTTCTCAGTCCTGCTGAAGATAGTCAAGATTAAAGCCATATAAAAACACACTATAAAAATACTACGTTTATGTCTTCCTTATTTGATTGGTTCGCCAATAAGAGAAAAACCGAAGCTCCCTTGCAGAAGCGACAGGAACGAGAAATTGCCGATGGATTATGGACTAAGTGCAATTTTTGTAACTCGGTAGCCTACACTAAAGATCTCCAGGCTAATCAGTTAGTCTGCCCTGAATGCGATTATCATAATGCGGTAGGCAGCAGTGAAAGAATTAAGCAGCTAATTGATACCAATACCTGGATACCTCTTGACGAAAATATACAACCAATAGATTCGCTTAAATTCCGCGATCGCAAAGATTATGCCGCTAGATTACAAGACTATCAGACCAAAACTGGTTTGACCGATGCCGTACAAACTGGGACAGGTTTAATTGATGGCTTGCCCGTAGCTTTAGGAGTCATGGACTTCAGTTTTATGGGGGGCAGCATGGGATCGG
>JBDKJC010000447.1:0-4103 GCA_039796815.1 Cyanobacteriota bacterium
AGGTGCAAAGAGAGATTTTGCCCATAGCCACCAGATTTGAAAATAGGAATAGGGATTATCGTTAGTAAAATACTCTGGGGCAATTTGGCGAATTTTTGGTAAATGTATCCAAGCAACATTGGCAAAGGTATGATGTTCGTCGTGATAGCCCGTGTTGAAAAAGGGAATATTTGTCCAGCGATAAGTAGAATAAGTTTTGCCTTGCTGATAAATATTGTGTTCGGCGATCGATTGACCTTTAAAAGTTACTCCCCAGTTGCTTACCATTAAAGTCAAGCTCCAAAAAAGATAGAGAGAAGCTTGCCAACTAAACAGATACCAAGCTGCTGCATATAAAAATGCACTGGTAGCAATCAATAAAATATTTAGATACAAAGGTTTGTATGCTGTTGGTGTGGCACGAGGTTCGGCAGGAATTAATTGTGCCACGATTAAATCTCCCACGACTACACCACCAGGAAGCAGATGTAATAGAGCTTCTCCTAATCGCCAAGAGGGATATAAAGTACGAAAGTTTGATTGTTGTCGATCCCACCATTCATAATCTTTTTGGTAGTTGTTAAGATATCGGTGGTGGGATTTGCCGTGTCTACCAACATAGGTGAGAGACTTACCCCAAGAAAGAGAACCCAATTCAATTAGCAATAAGGTTAAAGCATTACCAAGTTTACCTTTAAAAACCAAATTATGAGCTGCTTCATGAATAAAAACCGAAAGAGAATGTAAGATAAATTGTCCAATAAATAAAGAGATTAAACCAATTGCCCACCATGGTAAATCTTTGACTAACCAAGCAACAGTCCATTGCAGAATCACTAAAGCAGTGATGGGAATAATTGAAAGGGGATAGTTGCCAAAATATTGCTTGATTTCAGGATATTCTTGCAGTATTTTTTGACTTCGTTGAATATGCCATTGGCGATCGGACGACATTAATAACAGTTAATGACAATAATTGTAAACACAAAGTATCAATAGTAACTTACGAATGCCAATTTTTCAAACTTTTTCAATACTCAAAGTTCATTTGTACTATTATGAGTCGAGATGAAGGCGCATTATTACGTAGGTGAGCGTGAGCGACAAGCGTCTTTGTGACCCAAAAAGTCGATCACCTTAATTATGACAATTGTGCAACGTTTGGCTAGTCGAACATCCTCACAATTTCCTCAAAGTCTTCATGTAGATTCTTGGATCATGCGCCAAGGGAACGAAATATACGAGCGAGAATGCTTTGATTTTCAACAAAAAGGCATAAAGTTATTGCGTTCCTTTACCGAAAAAGCGATCGCAGCAGGGGTATCAACTGAATTTAGTCAGATTACGGGGCATCCTAGTTCGACTATTTGTGAGTTTGCTCATTCTTGTCATGCAGACGTAATAGTTATGGGCAAACGACGACATCTAGGCTTGAAACAAATGTTTACGGGTAGTATAAGTAATTATGTCCTCCATCATTCTCCTTGCTCGATCTTGCTGGTTCCGACTCCTGCTTTAGAAGATTCAACTTTACCCAAAGGCGTTGAACATCAAATTTATGCCTGATTTTATTGCCATTGGCATAACTTATGGGAAAATTTGAGGATGAAATTATTTATCGATCGCCTAATTACCCAAATCAAACAAAAGCAAACGCCTTGTATAGTCGGCTTAGATCCTGCCTTGGAAAGGATGCCTGAAAGCTGGCTACAAGAACAGGAAATAAATCAGCAAAGTAGCCTAGCTGACTGTGCAGAAGCAATATATCAATATAACTTGATGGTTTTAGATGCGATCGCCGATCTAGTTCCCGCCGTTAAACCTCAGAGTGCCTACTATGAATTATTCGGTTCAGCAGGAATTGTGGCTCTAGAAAAAACTATTCAAGCTGCTCGCGATCGCGATTTACTAGTAGTCTTAGATGTCAAACGAGGGGATATTGCTTCTACCGCTACAGCTTACGCTCAAAGCTATTTACCCAGGGAGTCTAAACGTACTCTAGAAGCGGATGCCATTACCATTGTTCCCTATTTAGGCAAAGACTGTCTTGAGCCTTTTTTCGCGGAAGCAACTAAATGGGGTAAAGGCATTTTTGTCTGTGTCAAAACTTCTAATCCTGGGGCAGCGATTGTTCAGGAGCAAAAAATTGAAGGCAGATATCTGTATGAAATTATTGCCGATCTAATTAAACCAGCCTCAGATCGCAGCATCGGAGAATTTGGCTATAGCGGTATCGGTGCAGTTGTGGGGGCAACCTATCCAGAAGCAGCGCAAAGGCTACGTCAACAACTACCCCAGAGTTTATTTCTCGTTCCAGGTGTCGGCGCACAAGGAGGTAGCCAGGAGGGTATTAAAGCCTGTTTTAATGCTGATGGTTTAGGGGCGATAGTTAGTAGTTCCAGAGGGGTTATGTATCCACATCAATATGGTGCATCAGCTGCCAATCAAGAGACGATGAGACAAGCTGCTCTAGATTTAATTATCCAAGTAAGAGATGCTTTAGCCGACATTCCGCTGAAATAAAAATAGGTAAACCCACGGCCTCTACTACTTTTGAGCTAAATTTACCCATTTCCCCATTTCCCTATGAGCCAAAATATTCAACTATTCAAGCGGATTTAATATTGTAGCTAGGGCAAAGCCCTTTATTTGTTTCGGCTAAAGCTATAAAATCAAAAAGGCTTTCAGCTTTAAGTAATCATTGACAATAATTCTATGGCTACCAAATATCACGCTCGTATATATGTGACCCTGCGATCTTCGGTATTGGACCCCGCAGGTACAGCAGTTGAATCGGGACTTAAGCAAATGGGGTACACCGAGGTAGAATCGGTCAGGATTGGTAAGTATATTGAAATGCAATTGAGCGCCAATGATGAAGAGCAGGCAAAACAGCATCTAGACGCAATGTGCGATCGCCTGTTAGCCAATACGGTGATTGAAAATTACCGCTTTGAACTGACGCAAATGGCTACAGCATAAAGGGCTTTGCCCTAGCTATAAGCTATAAGCTATAAGCTATAAGCCAATCAGATAACGAAGTGCGACGCGACGTAGGAGCTAGTGCTAAAGCACTACGTCCTCGAAGGAGGATACCGCTACGCATATCCTTTAGGGTATCCGTGATAGACAAGGGTATAACATCAATTTAAAAGCTTAGAGCTTAAAGCTTAGAGCTTAGAGCTTTTGATAAAATTTACCTAAAATTTAAAATTACTACCAAGGAGCAAGTTATGAAATTTGGCATTGTTGTCTTTCCTGGGTCAAATTGCGATCGCGACGTTTTAACCGTAACTCAAGGATTATTAGCTGCCCCTACCCGTATGGTATGGCATCAGGAAACAGATCTTGCTGATTTAGATGTCATAGTTATTCCAGGCGGATTTAGCTATGGTGATTATCTCCGTTGTGGAGCGATCGCGCAATTTTCCCCTGTGATGAATAGCATCATCGAACATGCTCGAGCAGGTAAATATGTTTTAGGGATCTGCAATGGTTTCCAGGTACTGACAGAAGTAGGATTACTTCCTGGAGCCTTAATTCGTAATCGTGGTTTACATTTTATTTGCGATCGCACGTCTGTTAAGGTAGAACGCAACGACTTGCTTTGGACAGCAAACTATCAACCACAACAGGTACTTACCCTTCCTGTCGCTCATGGAGAAGGCTGCTATTATGCCGATGATGATACTTTAAAAGCGATTGAAGATAATCATCAGGTGTTGTTTCGCTACTGTAGCTCGTCAGGAGAAACCAGTGCTGAACATAATTTAAATGGCTCAATGAATAATATTGCGGGAATTATTAATCCCCAAGGCAATATCTTAGGGATGATGCCTCACCCAGAGAGAGCTGCTGACAAAGCGATTGGTGGTACTGATGGTCTAGCTTTATTTCAAGGGTTACTTCGCACAATGGCGATCGCTTAGTAAAGGGCTTTGCCCTAGCTATGACGCGAAGCTTATCCGAAGGTGTACCCTTTAGGGAATCCTTTAGGACAGCTATCAGCTATCAGCTATCAGCTATCAGTTATTAGCTCAATTACAAGAGGCTTTGAACCTCTAATAAGTAACGCATTTGCGTCACTAGTCTGCTTCGCAGACGATGGGGCATTAGACCCGATC
>JBDKJC010000448.1:0-4095 GCA_039796815.1 Cyanobacteriota bacterium
AAGATTTATTCATTCCAGAGCTTTGAGATTGTCGATTAGGAAGAAAACCACCTTTGCCATCAGGCTTAGGCTTGTTTCTCCTAATAAGATTTTTTAGCTTTAGGTCTTCTACAAAGACTACTTTATTGGGATTGGAGTAAAGGGTTTTGGAGTGTTGAACCTCTAAGACTAACTCTTGGGAGTATAGTCTTAGATTCTGAAGAAAAAAGATAGTACATTATCCTGTCTTCCATTCCCAATTGCTAAATAACTCAAGCTGTACATATTTAGCGGGATTACCAGACTCACTTGCCAACGCAGGTGATAATTTCTTCCTCGATTGAGAACCTGTTAGTGCAGGTTTGGTCGTAACTTTACGGCTGACCACCGTTAGGGTATCTATACCAAGCTTTTTTACACCTCTTTGAGCAAGAACCGATCCCGCTTGGGTGTCTGCGTCTTCGTAGTGTCCGCAGTTTTCACAAACAAACTTTTCTTTAATTTGCTTCCCGAGTTTCCATTGAAAATCTTGGCGACGACGGCGAACATCACGATGTACTTTAGCTACTGCAATTGCTGCCTTTTGACGATTCAAGCTACCTTTCTTTTTGCGGGATAGCCTTCGCTGTCTTATACTCAACCTCCGTTCTAGTTGTTGAGCAATTCTAGGATTTGATTCTATTTCTTGGTTACTAGTAGCAACTATCTTTTTAATGCCAACATCACAACCAACAACCGTCTTGAGTTGGGGGATACTCTTGCAATAATCTGGAATAGACTCATCACGAAGTAAAACCGAAACAATCCAACAGTCTACATCTTTAATAATCGTGACTGTTCTGATTTCCCAGCTATCTGCAATCTCTCTAGATTTGGCAAATTTCATCCAGCCAATCAGAGGAAACTTAATCCTATTGCCTTTAATCTTGACTGTGCCAGGTTTAAACTCAATGCCAATGTCATGATGAGGACACGCCTGGGCGGGTCTCCCGCCCAGCGTGAGATGTCCGTTGCGTTTAAACTTGGGAAACTTAGATTGCCCTGAGAAGAAACGACGAAATGCATTATCTTGATGTCTCAAGGATTGCTGCAAAACGTCTGAGCTTACATCAGCATACCAAGGCTTAGTTTGTCGCCACCAAGTAGCAAAAGAAGAATGTATTTCTACTGCTGAACGACGAGGATTAAAGGGTTTACTTTTGTCACCTCGCCTTCTATTAGGCTTATCTTGTTTCCAGTACTCGCCCAAAGAAGCCGACCTGTTGACTGAACAAGCTAAAGGAGAAGCGACTCCGCACTTCTTTAAGTTGCAGAACTCACCTTGAACAAAGCTGTCTTGATAGGTATCAATTCTATCTGCCAAACAAATATTGAGTAACGAACGTATCTTTTTTTGCCATTCAAATAGTCTGTTTGACTGCGCACAATTGGGGTATAGCTTAAATTGATATACTATCTGCATTGCTTAACCTCCTTGTGTTTGATAGACTATGACTAATTTATCATATTGGTCGTAAATATGCAAAAGTTAAGTGGTGGAACAGTCTATGACTTATCAATACACTTAGTCCTAGTAACTAAGTATAGAAAGAAAGTAATTAATGCAGCGATGCTTAAAAGGCTAGAAGAGATATTTGCAGAAACCTGCAAGAAGTGGGAATGTGAACTAAAGGAGTTTAACGGTGAAGATAATCATTGCCATTTGTTAATCGCCATTAACCCTAAAGCTCAAATCAGTGCTTTTGCTAATAATCTTAAAACCGTATCCTCTCGTCGCATTAGGCAAGAATTTCCGACTAGATGCGCTCAGTTTTATTTCAAGCCCGTCTTTTGGAAAATAGGCTACTTTGTTTCATCTACTGGCGGTGCTAATTTAGAGACAGTAAAAAAATATATCCAACAACAAGATGCTCCTACCAGCTAGGTTATCCCTCACGATTCCCCTACGCCCTGTCTTATCAGACAAGGACGCAGTACCCTCGTTCGACTAATGATGGATATAATTCTCTGTCATCAAACGGTTGATTTTGATGCTTTAGGTGCCGCGATCGCTTTGTCTCGGCTCAAAACAGGAGCAAAAATCGTGCTAACGGGTGGCGCACATCCTACGGTGAAGAATTTTTTAGCACTATATCGAGATGAGTTTGATTTTATCGAGATGCGGAGTATTCATCCTGAAACGATCGCCACTATCTATATTGTGGATACTCAAAAAAGCGATCGCCTGGGAACAGCAGCCACCTGGTTAACTTTGCCCAATGTGCAGCGAATTGAAGTATTCGATCATCATTTAGATGCCACCTCAGATATTCCAGTGACAGAGATTTATACCGAGGCTGTCGGGGCAATTACCACCTATATTGTCGAGCTATTACAGCAACAGCAAATTACCTTGACTCCTTTTGAGGCAACGGCGATCGCTTTAGGGATTTATGTCGATACAGGTTCGCTAACCTTTGAGCAAACTACATCCCGTGATGCCAAAGCGATCGCTTGGTTGTTGGAACAGTCGGCAAATGTTGCCATTATTGCTGAATATAATGAGCCTGGGTTAAATTATCAGCTTCAGGAATTATTAAAAGATGCTCTAAATAATTTACAGCGTACTAATATTCAAGGTTATAATGTCGCCTCAGTCTTATTGCAGACAGATAAATTTGTTCATGGTTTGGCTACTCTAGCAGCCAGGTTAATTGAACTGACGGAAAGCGATGTCATGTTGCTAGGTCATCAATATCAAAAGAGTCAGGGTCAAAAGCTAGTAGTGATTGGGCGATCGCGTTTAGCCGAAACCAATCTCAATCAGCTATTCACTCCTTTTGGGGGTGGTGGTCATGCTCAAGCTGCCTCTATGTCTCTAACCACCGATCGACCCCAGCAGATCTTTGAGGAATTGTTGACCCAACTGACTAGCCAAATTCCTCAGCCTCCTGCCGCTAGAGATTTAATGTCTTCTCCCGTGCGGACAATTCGCCCCGACACGACAATAGAACAGGCACAAAGAATTTTATTGCGCTATGGTCATTCTGGGCTGTCGGTAGTGGATGAAAGCGATCGCTTAGTAGGTATTATTTCTCGTCGAGATCTAGATTTAGCAATTCATCACGGATTTGCTCGTTCCCCCGTCAAAGGCTATATGAGTCGTAACCTAAGAACTATTGCCCCTGATACTTTCTTACCTGAAATACAGTCGGTGATGGTGACTTACGACGTTGGCAGACTACCTGTAATTGAAGAGGGAGAATTAATTGGTATTGTCACGCGCACTGATGTGTTACGTCAGCTTCACGACCAAACTCCCCCTAGCCAGAGAGATACTGAGCAGAAAAGCCTCACCTCACACTTGTTATCCACTCTACAAAAACGCTTAGAACCTGCCATCTGGAAGCTACTCCAACAAGTTACCGCAGCAGCTCAAGCACGAGGCTGGAATCTTTATCTAGTTGGTGGTGGGGTACGAGATGTTTTACTTCAGTCAAATGACGAACTCTTATTATTGCAGGATATCGATTTAGTGGTGGATGGTTATCATCGTTCCATGGACGCTCACGCAGGAGTAGAATTAGCCACCGTAATTGAGCAGATGTATCCCGAAGTAAGCCTAACCATTCACGGGGAGTTTCAAACCGCAGCCCTGACTTGGCATCAAAATCCAGTTTTGGGTAACTTACTAATGGATATTGCTACCGCGCGCACTGAATTCTACCCCTATCCCGCAGCCAATCCCCAAGTTGAGGCTAGTTCCATTCGTCAGGACTTATATCGTCGAGATTTTACGATTAATGCTTTGGCAGTGCGTCTCACACCCCCTAAACGAGGTGAATATTCCCGTAAAGGAGATTTATTAGACTTTTTTGGCGGTTTAATAGATTTGCGATCGCGCCAGATCCGAGTACTTCACGCTAATAGCTTTATTGAAGATCCCACCAGGATTTATCGCGCCGTCAGATTTGCTGTGCGTCTTGGTTTTACCATTGAACCCCAAACAGAAGAATATATTCGCTACGCCATTGATAATCAAATATACGAGCAGTTAAGAGTTAGCGATCGCCAAACCCCCGCCTTAACTACTAGACTTAGGGCGGAATTAAAGTATATTTTCCAGTCTAATTATTG
>JBDKJC010000449.1:0-4088 GCA_039796815.1 Cyanobacteriota bacterium
TCTGAAGCTTATAACCATACAGTAAACCCATACCTATCAAAGGATCTGCATCGGAAGCTACCACATCAATAATTTGATTCTGCCCGTCCCAGATCACACTCGCCTTGTATATTTCAAAAACAATCTGGCTTCCATCGCCTAATGTACCCATGTCACGATAATGCCAAGGTAAGGCAAGCTCTGTAATCATGGAAAGCGGTAGAGACAAAAAGCTGGTAAAACCCGTATCAATAATCGCATCAACTATTATTTTAGGTGAACCGATAAGCCCGACTGCGACTTTAATAGTTGCCTCACAATTATTATTGACCACACCGAACATCATACGGTCTGTCTCAGACTGTGGCTGCCAAAACGGAAGACCGATCGATGTCCAATCCGAATTACCCAAGGTTGGGCATTGGGTTCACGTTCGTAAAGTTTATCGACCGCAACCATCGGCGTATCAGCAACTTCAAAGGCTCCAGTTTCAATGTCGATCGCCACAATTTTACCGTCATTCCCCTCCTCAACTTGCGATCGCACCTGAGATTCATAGATTTCGTTGCCCCGTCGAGCAAATTCCTCTTTGCTATAGCGGGGTTGTCGAATTGTCATAAGCTTGACCTCACTTCAACATTGCCCTCCCATTTTATCCTGAGTAGTAGTTATCCTGAGTAGTAGTAGAAGCGATCGCATCCTTGTCGAAGCACCGAGGAATGAGCAGGACATTGGAGAAACAGTCGGTCTGCAAAGGGATTGTTATGCATGTTGTGATAATTCACGAATATATTCCGAAACATCCTTTCTCTCGAATGGACGACCGTAGATTGTCGTAGCTGGAAAGTACTCAGCGTAGAGTTGTACGTCGGCTGCTACTTCAGCACCAAATACATGCGCGATAAATGCAAGCATCATATCCATGCCAGCCGACACTCCACCAGAAGACCAGATATTACCATCATGAACAAATCGCTGCTCAACTACTTCAATCTTTGGATCGTCTTTCAGGTGACTTAAAAACGCCCAATGTGTCGTGGCACGACGACCATTAAACAGTCCAGCTTTCTGCATCAAGAAGCTGCCAGTACACACGGATAATATCGCCTGACAGCGATCGCTCTGTTCTTGTAGATAAGATATGACATTTTTATCTTCCATTGCGATTCTACTGCCACTACCACC
Source organism: Cyanobacteriota bacterium (assembly GCA_039796815.1). Lineage (GTDB taxonomy): Bacteria > Cyanobacteriota > Cyanobacteriia > Cyanobacteriales > Xenococcaceae > Waterburya. The sequence continues at coordinate 1,165 of JBDKJC010000449.1, forward strand.
TGGTATGAAAATCACATCTGCCTGCTCGACCTCTGAAAAGTGTGCATCAGCGACAAACCTCATCCCGTGTTCACCAGATGGAGTCATTGTATTCAGAGTCACTAATTTTGGAACACTACACTTCTTTTGTTCAGCCAGCAAGCCAACTAGCTCCCATGAACCTACAAGGTCAAGTTCTTCCACGCGATCGAAAACTAGGAATTGAAAATTCAAATTAGACTCTCCCAAGAAATTAATACATAACGATGCCGTTCTACGACGATAACTTAATCGGATTTTAGTTTGTGTATTGTTATACTTTGTACTGATACCGTGCTACGAAATAAGGTTCAACTTGGCGATCGCTATGATGCTGAAAACCAAAATTCTCATAGACCGATCGCAGATGGGAACGATCTGCTGCACAATCTAAGCGTAAGAATTGTTTGCCTAAATCTTGACTCTGCTTGACTGCCCACTGTAGGATTGCCGTTGAAACAGAACCACCTGCAAAGCTACGTCGTACTGCCAACTTATGAATAAACGCTGAATTCTCCTGGGGAATATCTGACCAAAATACTAAATCTTCCGTTTGAAACTTAACGACACCTGCTGCTATATCTCCACAAAACGCGATATAAAACAAGCCCAATTCAGTGTCTTGGCGAATACTCTCTGGAGATACCTCATTCTCTTCCCAGAGCGCCATATTTTGCTGTTTGAGCCATAAAGTAGCTTCCAACAAAATGGTTGAGACCGTTGACAAGTCATTTGGAGTAGCTTGACGAACTGAAATAGGTTGCATCTGTATCTTTCTTTGTATTTACTTTATTTGACTCCAAAAAGATTTTAGGCAATTTTAGATTTTGAATATAATTCACATTTCTCGCCGTGATAATCAATAATCTCCTCAAAGGTCATCCCACACTTTTGCAATATTCTTTTTGAAGCAACATTCAATGGATCGACAATGCCCACTACTCGCTTTAACGCCAATCTATCAAAACAGAAGTTAAGACACTCTTTTAGAATTTCAGTTCCTATTCCTTGACCCCAATAATCAGGTAAAAGCCAAATAGCCAGATCAACGCAGTCAATTTCACTGTCATATCTAGGGCCAGTCAGTCCGATAATTTTGCCCGATGACTTTTCGACAACGGCGTATCTACCGTAGCCTCGCATTGCATAATCTCGATGCCGACGCTTAATTGCTTCTAATGCTTGTGCAAGGTCTTTTATTGGCTCAGAAATATATTTCATTACCAATGGATTTGCGGCAAGCAAGAAACATGAGTCAGCATCCTCTAATGACCATTCACGAACCAAGACTCGCGGTGTTTCAAATATGGTCTCGATCATATGCATCTCCTAACTATTAAATACAGACTGTCGCAAAATGTTCTGTGGCGATCGCCTTGTGTTATTGCTGTCTCCCTCAGCCGGCGATCGCTTCCCTTTGCTGCAATTCTAAAATATCGTCTAGATAGTCTGACAGAGGGCGTTTTGTCATACATCAACAACTTCTGATAGAACACGTGCTTGTATTCTCGGCTTCATTCCATTTTTAGTCACTAAGTCAACCTTCAAGCCAACTTGCTTACCTAGATAGTCTTGCAACTCCACCAACTGAAATAACGTTGGAGCCTGTTCGTAGTCGATCAAAATATCAAGATCGCTCTCTGGTGTCTGTTCTCCCCTTGCATAAGAGCCAAAAATACCCAGCCTCGTGACTCGATACTGTTCTCGCAACAGCCTCTTCTTTTGACTCAAAATTTGCTTGAAATCATCCAATGTTTTCATAATTGATTATGAGTTGTAAATCATTCATTTTGAGTCTTCTACAGTATTGCTATTGACAATTAATTAACCCTGTAATTTTTTAGCGAGTAATTGATTCGCCAGCTTGGGATCGGCACGTCCACCAGTTTGCTTCATGACTTGTCCGACAAAAAAGCCTTTTAGCTTAGTCTTACCGCCACGGAATTGTTCTAATTCTAGGGGATGTGCAGCAATGACCGCATCGATAATTTTTTCAATTTCTCCTGTATCAGAAATTTGAATCAAGCCTTTGCTTTCAACTAAAGCTTTCGCTGAACCACCTTTGGTCAAGAGTTCGGGTAAGATTTCTTTACCGATTTTGCCACTAATTGTTCCGTCCGTAATTAAGCTAATTAACTCGGCTAAAATTTCAGGCTTGAGTTCGGTTTCCGTAATCTTTAAATTATTACTATTAACATAGGCAGCAATATCTCCCATTACCCAGTTAGCTACTTGCTTGGTATCCGCACCCGCAGCGATCGCCTCTTCAAAATATTCAGCCACAGCGCGATCGTCCGTCAGCACTCTGGTATCGTAAGCTGATAAACCTAAATCTGCTTCATAACGGTGACGTTTGCTAATTGGCAGTTCGGGTAATTCTGCTTTCCAGATTTCTAGCTGTTCCTTCGATACCTCAATTGGCGGTAAATCTGGCTCAGGGAAATAACGATAGTCGCTACTTCCTTCCTTTAGACGCATACTTTTCGTACGTTGTGTACCTTCTTCCCACAGACGAGTTTCTTGATAGATCGGTTCGCCGTTACTTATTGCTGCAATTTGTCTTTCAATTTCATAGTCGATCGCTTTTTGAATCGCACTAAAGGAATTCATGTTCTTGATTTCTACCTTGGTGCCAAACTCTTTTTGTCCCACAGGACGCACAGAAATGTTCACATCACAGCGTAGAGAACCCTCATTCATCTTCCCATCACTAATGCCTAAATAAAGCATAATACGGCGGATTTCTTGGGCATATTCCGCAGCTTCTTTCCCTGTCCTTAAGTCAGGTTCAGACACAATTTCCACCAGAGGTATACCCGCACGGTTGAAGTCTACTAGGGAATAAGTCGAACCATCAAGGCGATCGCTGCCACCATGAGTTAACTTTCCTGCATCTTCTTCCATAT
>JBDKJC010000450.1:0-4083 GCA_039796815.1 Cyanobacteriota bacterium
AGCTTCCGTTGATTATACTTCAGATGTCCGTGTGGGCAAGAACATCATTAAGCAGACTTCCGAGATGTACCGCAAGGTGCGTAATACCGCCCGTTTCTTGCTGGGTAACCTACACGATTTTGAGCCTAAGCAAGATGCTGTAGCTTATGCAGACTTACCAGAACTAGATAAATATATACTGCACAGGTTGACAGAGGTATTTGCTGAAGTCAATGACGCTTATGAAAATTATCAGTTCTTTCGCTTCTTCCAGGCAATCCAAAACTTTTGTGTCGTTGATTTGTCTAACTTCTATTTAGATATTGCCAAAGATCGACTCTATATCAGTAGTCTTAATTCTTTCCGTCGTCGTAGTTGTCAGACAGTTTTAGCCGTAGCCATAGAAAATATTGCTAAAGCGATCGCTCCTGTATTATGTCACATGGCAGAGGATATCTGGCAAGCTTTACCCTACGATACGGGTTATCAATCTGTATTTCAAGCTGGTTGGGTGGAAATTAAAGAGGAATGGCAAAAACCTGAATTAAACGAATTTTGGGTCAATATCAGCCACCTACGGGATGAAGTCAATCAAGTCATGGAACAGGCAAGAACAGCAAAAGCGATCGGTTCTTCACTTGATGCTAAAATATTGCTTCATGTTGACGATCCAGACTTGAAAAACAAGCTTGCTGCATATAATTCCTCTGATACTCTTAGTGAAAAAAATATAGACGAATTACGTTACTTCTTCCTGGCTTCCCAAGTCGAGTTAGTGGATTCTCTACCCGATGCTGAATATAAAAGTGAATCAGATATTGCTCATATTGCTGTTGTTAAAGCTGATGGTGAGAAATGCGATCGCTGTTGGAATTATTCTTTATCTGTAGGTAGTTTTAAAGACGATCCCACAATTTGCGATCGCTGTAATGCTGCGTTGAAAGGCGAGTTTTAATTACCTGTCTTACTATGGGCGAGCAATAACTCGCTTTTTTCTATATTATTTATGTGAGGAAAGAAGATTTTGCCGACAGGAAAACAAGGTATTACCTGCATTATCTTATGCCAATCTTTAACTAATACATTTACACCAATCGATATTGTTAGAATAGACGAACGTACTGGCAATGTTTTTATATTGGCTGGTGATAATATACAGATTGAAATCTATAAAAATGGTTTTTGGAGATTTTTATGATGACTGATTTCAATGCCATGAACAAGACTAAGTTAAGAGCTTATGTGATTGAGCATCCTGAAGATAAGTCTGCATTTCAAGCTTTCGTAGATCGATATACCTCTGAAGCAGATTCGGTAACTTATTCTCCAGCCCAATCTCTAGAAGAAATGAAAGAAATAGATAATTTAATTAAACAAAGATTAACTCAAACTAAAAGTAGTTAGAGATAAATGCGATCTAAAGGCTACCCGCAGCGTAATCGCACTTGGGAATTATTCTCTTTCTATAGGCTGTAATGCTGCGTTGAAAGGCGAATTTTAAATAATCTATATTGTGAGGATGATTTGTGAATTATCTCTACTACAATAGAAATCAAATCGAGTTTATATTAAAAAGTTTATGTCCAGAAAACTATTTACTATTGGGCATTCTAATCATGATATTAAAACATACATTGCGCTACTAAACGAACATCAAATAACAGCAATAGCTGATGTGCGTTCATCACCTTACTGTCGTTATTTATCCCATTTCAGCAAAGCTGAACTAAAGTTTTATTTAAGAGAAGCTGATATTAACTATGTATTTTTAGGGCAACAGTTGGGTGCAAGACCTCAAGATGATAGCTGCTATATAGATGGCAAAGCTATTTATGAAAAAATTGCTGCTAGAAAACTATTTGTAGAAGGTATAGAGCGAGTAATTAAAGGTTCTAACAAATATAATATTGCCTTAATGTGTGCTGAAAAAGATCCAATTACCTGTCATCGCGCTGTTTTAGTCTGTCAGCATCTAAGAAACTATGATTTAGATATTAATCATATTCATCAAGATAGTAGTTTAGAATCGCATCAACAGTTAGAAGATAGACTACTAAATTTAAATGGGTATAATCAACCTAAGCAATTAAATTTATTTGAACAATCAGTAGCAGTTTTAGAACAGACTAGTTTATCTAAAGAAGAAGCATTAAAAGAAGCTTATATAAATCAAGGTCTTAAAATTGCTTATGTCGATGAATAAAAATGAAACAATCAACTAATTTATTTACTATTGGATTTACGAAGAAAACGGCGCAAGATTTTTTTACACTTTTAGCTGAAGCTGGAGTAAAACGTATTATTGATACTAGATTAAATAATGTTTCTCAGTTAGCAGGTTTTGCTAAAAGAAAAGATTTAGAATATTTTCTCAAAAAAATTGTGAATATTGAATATATACATATCTTAGATTTAGCACCAACTCAAGACATACTTGATAAGTACAGGAAAAAAAAAGGTGATTGGGAAACTTATGAACGAAGTTTTCTCGACTTAATGAAAAAACGACAGATAGAAAATAAAATATCTCCAGAACTTCTTGATGGAGGATGTTTATTATGTAGTGAAGCTAAACCTCATAATTGTCATCGTCGCTTAGTAGCTGAATATTTAAACAATAAACTGGGAAATATAAATATATCTCATCTTTAACGATATATTTTATGACTCAAATAATTTGTTTGGCTAACTCACAAAAACATGGAGATCGCTGTATAGCTGGTATTGATATTTGTACAGGAAAATGGATTCGTCCCGTATCAGATCTTGACGATGGCAGAGTTTCTCTAAAACAATGTTTAATCAATGATGAAGAACCTAAGCTATTGGATATTCTAGATATTCCTCTAAGCGAACAGGGTTTTGGTTACGAATGTGAAAATTTAAATATATTACCAGGGCGATGGGAACGAATTGGAAGATTTTATCCTAATCACTTAGTCAAGTATTGTGAGTCAGAAATAATTTATAGTCAATATCGTAAAGCTGTTCCTTATTCTGTTGTGGAGTCCTTACCGCCCAATGAAAGACGCACAATACAGTTAATTAAAGCAACCATAACCCATATACGTAAATATGATGATAGTCAAAAATGGGAAGCTTCATTATCAATATCTAATCAACAAGCACTTACAGCTAAAGTGACAGATGTGACTATGATTGATAAGTTGAACCAAGGCTTAGATATTAATAGAAAAGAATGTTTATTTACTATTAGTCTTGCTCAACCTTGGCGAAGAAATAATTCTGATGAACTATCTTGTTGGAAACTAATTGCAGGAGTTATTGAGTTATCTTAATTATATTGCGATCGCATATAGAAACTACTTTTGCCGATGATTTGAAAATTTGCGATCGCTGTAATGCTTCATTAAAAGGCGAATTTTGATTCTATAATGTTTTTTCCCTTTTCCCTTTTCCCTTTAACCCTTTCCCTGACTTGCGCAAAAAGTCGATTAAATATAGCCCTTAAACCAACTTTGTTGATTGTTTATTCAAGCTAAACTATGATGTAGGTAAATAATTGAGAGGAATAATTAAGGTGTCTAACGATTTTGGTGAACTAATTCGGCAAGCGCGAAAAGAGCAAAAGTATTCTCAAAGAGAATTAGCCAAACTATTGCAAATAGATTTTACTTATTTATCCAAGCTAGAAAATAATCGCGCTGACTATGCTCCTAAAGAAGATGTGATCCGTGGTTTAGCAAAACATCTAAAATTAAATGAAGAACAGTTAATCTTTTTGGCGGGTAGAATTCCGCAACAAGAAGAAGACTTACTGAAGCAGCATTATAAAGACATGCCAGCTTTGTTTCGTCGGATGCGAGAAAATCCTGAATTTGCTCAAAAAGTGTTTCGCGAAGCTGCTAAAACTGACAAGTCTATTATTTAATTATTTAGATATTATTAGATGTTTAGATCGGGTTAATCTTTTGTGAGTGTTTTTCGTCCGTATCGATTCATTTCCAAACTAGAAATCGAGGCTTATGCTTTAGATATTTGGTTGCAGATGTCGCGAGCGCACAAGCAACTACAGCTACCCATAGATGCCAGTCTCATTGCGGAATTTCTGGATCTAGATCTCGTTTGGGATACGATTCCTGA
>JBDKJC010000451.1:0-4082 GCA_039796815.1 Cyanobacteriota bacterium
AAATTCACCGAGAAACTTCTCACTCGTACCATTGGTATAAACATTAGCAGTATCGATAAAATTACCTCCTGCTTCACGAAAAGCCTGATAAATCTTTTGACTTTCTTCTTTCGATGAACCCCAACCCCAATCGTCGCCAAAGGTCATTGTTCCTAAGCAAAGTTCAGATACTCTAAGTCCGCTTTTTCCCAGTAGTTTGTATTGCATTGAAATTTCCTCTTGTTATTTAAATTAGGCTATGTGTTTAACAAAGCTATTAGCTATAGAGGTTCAAATCCCCTCTTCTATCTTGAAGAGAAGATATAAAGAGTCTCTAAATTAAAAGTAGTTTGTTCTGTCTTCATGACCTTGCTCTAATTGTTTTGATATTTTGCGATCGCTAGGCAAGTAAGATTAATTTTGTTCTTCATCTACGGGAACAGATAAATCCAATCTTTCTCGTGCTGGTTCTCGTTCTTCTCTAATTTCTACACCGTCATCATTCAATTCAATTTTGGTTTCGGGTTTGGGTTGTTCCTCCACTTGTATATTGATGCGATCGCCATCTGTAGAAAGACTGGGTTTTAATTCTGTCTCATCTTCGTCTAAATCCACGTTGGCATCATCTCCTAACTGGATTTCTTGACCTAATACAGGCAAGTTCAAAGAAAAGATAGTTGCCAGAGGTAAAGCCAGGATACAAAAGATAAAAACTTTATCCCATTTTGATTTGTTATGTTTTTGGTACATTTTCATAGAGAATTGTTGGTAATTTCAAAGGTTTTCTATAAGCATAGTCAAGCCGTATATCGAGCATTGCCACCTGCTGCTACATCCATAACCATTCCCGAAATATAGCGAGCTTCATCAGAAGCTAAAAATGCGATCGCGCGAGCAATATCGATCGGTTGTACGATGGGAACGGGTAAAGAATGATAACCTAGCATTGCTTCATTCTGTTCCTCGAATGAATTCATACCTGTAGATTTATATTGACCTTCGCTACGATACATTGGTGTATCGACTGCTGTTGGTGCAACTACGTTAACTCTGATATTATCTGCACCCAATTCTAAAGCAGCAGATTTAGCTAAACCGATTACTCCCCACTTGGTTGAAGCATAGTTAGTTACTCCTGCAACGCCCTGTCTACCACCGATAGAACTGACAATAATTATGTTGCCACTCTTTTGTTGTTGCATCTGGGGCAAAACTGCCCACATCGAATTAGCAACACCAGTAAGATTAACGTCAATGACATTTTGCCATTGTTCGGGAGACATCTGAGCAAAAGGACTCCAAATTGCAATCCCTGCATTAGCAACCAGAATATCTAATCCACCTAACTGTTGAGTAATTGTCTGTGCAGTTTGTTTCATTGCTGTCAAATTACGCACATCAGCTACAATCTTGAGGGCTTTTTTACCTTCAGCTTCAACTAAGCTAACCGCTTCATCTAATTCTGTTTCTGTTGCCAAACGATAACCTTGAATATTAGTGACACCTTGAGGATCGGCAATGTCGAGTAAGGCAATGTCAGCACCTTTTTGAGCTAGTTCTATCGCTGTGGCTCTACCAATTCCTCTAGCTGCACCAGTCACCAAAGCCACTTTTCCCGCTAACATTCCCGACTCAGATGAATTTTGGGCAATTGTATCGGGTTCAACCGCTTCTGTATGTTTAGATTGAAATACTGTTGCCGAACCTGCGATCGCAGCAGCACCACCCAAGACTACATTTCTCCTAGATAATGGATTTTGAGATTTACTGTTCATCATTTACGTTCAAATTAAAGTTACTTGTAAGGGCAATTCGCGAAATACCCCTACACTGTTAACAATCCAGTTAACATTCCCGTTGTTACATCAATATCCGTTCCCAATACATAAGAAACATCGGTAGAAGCCAGTAACATGACAATATCTGCCATTTCTTCGGGAGTATTAGCCCGTTCGACGATATTTGGTGGTGCTGGGAAAGGTTCATAGCGATCGCCCTTTTTATCTATCTAAAGTTTATCTTAAATAAAGAGTTTATAGGCTGTATAGGAAGTTATTGCCCTTTATTGTAGTTTCCTGGCGTAGTTCCTACTAATCGCTTGAAATACCAACCAAAATGGCTTTGATCGTAAAAACCAGTTTCCGAAGCTACTCTAGCAATGGGTATTCCCCCAGCCAGAAGTTTTCTGGCGCGATCGAGCCGAATTTGCATTTGATAGGCACTAAGAGATACTCCCATTTCGCGACGAAACAAACGACTGAGATAATAACGACTCAATCCCGATATTTGAGCTAATTCGGCTAAAGATGTATTTTCTCGATAATGAGTTTGTAAAAAATCACAGACTAGAGCGATCGCTGGGTTAACTGCTCGATCGCATTTAGGAGCAATTTTTGTTTGATGGATAATTAGCTCGCAAAAGAAATCTAAAAGCAAAGAATCTGTTTCCAATCTCATCGCGTTGGTTTCTATCGCAACACATAAATTCTGAAATAGAGCGAGTAAAGTAGAATTTTGCAAGACTGGCTCACTAAAAAAAGGTAGATTAGTGGGTTTTTCGGCTATTTCTAAAGCAGTTTCTTCAAGTACATTAGAATCGACGTGCATCATCCAGAAAGTTGCAGCTTGGGGCAAATAAGTTCTTTCGCTAGGAGAATGAACCTCACCCGAATGAATGATACTGAGACTACCAATGGGTATGGGATGATAAGCACCGCGATAAAAATATTCCCCCTGACAATTCCAACTCAGTCCTAACTGATATTCCTGATGGGAATGCTTGGGTAAGGGTTCTACCGAACCTGCGGTATAAATATATTTTTCCCATAAAATGCCTGGTAGTGAAAATGCTTTGATGGTGAGTTGCGATCGCGCTATATTCATCAATTATTTTAAATAATATTTTCCATATTGAAATGTGATGGTGATATTTGATGGTCATCGATTTGGGTTAAGATATTGCCAAATAAATGACTCTACGAGCTAGATAAAAAATTCAAAAAACTCAAGATATGCCAGAAATTCACCAAGTAATTCAAGATTACGTATCCGCTTGGAATAGTTCGGACTCGGAAGAAAGAATAATTTTAATGACTAAAGTTTTAGCTGAAAACTGTGTGTATGTTGATTCTCATTTACCAGAAACTATTAAAAATAGAGAAACACATTGTCAATTTATCGATCGCTTCCGTGAGAAATTCCCCGAACTTAAATTAAATCTGGCTTCTTCTCCAGATAGTCATCATGGTTATTTTCGATTTGCTTGGCAGATGGTTAAACCTAATGGCGAACTTTTTACTCAAGGCAGCTTTTTTGGGGAGATCGACGAACAACATCAGATAACTAAGTTAGTTGGTTTTGTGGATGTAAATAAGTAATCAATCCGCCAGATTCTCCCCAATTGCGAAAATCAAAAGCTAAAGCTGCATAACCGCGATCTGCCATTTCTTTAGCATAGGTTGCTGGCATTTGTTCTTTTACCGTTGTCCAAGCACCAGTTACTACTATTACTGCTGGCAGTTTAGTTTCCTCTTGATAATCATCGGGAAGATAAAGATTGCCTACTAAGGTTTGATTATTACTGGCAAAAGTGACCTTTTTAACCTGCGCTGCTTCAGCATTGTTTGTCAGAGATAATTGCAGTGTAGCAAGGGTAGCAGTAGCTAAAAGTAAATTTTTCATTGTTTTTGCTTCTTGATATTTAAACCTTATATGTTCAATTTACCGAAGCCGAAAAATTATCTCTTGAAAGCTTTTGCTGAATTTTTTGAAGATTCTTGCTTAATACTTATGATAGCGATCGCAATTATCAATCGACAAGAAAATTGGCTTAATTTATCGTGATTTTTTCCAATCTTCCATAACTAAATCTTTCACTCTTACCATTTTTCTTCAGATTTAATTGAACTAGTAAATTTTTATTTGTTATCAAGTCACATCCTCTCAACAATCAATATGCTAAGCTCAATAAAATTAATTAATAATGAAATTTGAAATACTATGTTTGAAAATAAAAAAGCCAAAGCACAATCAATTATTCGTTCTCATGTTCTATGGTCGATGGGAGGAGGTTTGATTCCAATTCCATTAGTTGATTTTGCTGC
>JBDKJC010000452.1:0-4079 GCA_039796815.1 Cyanobacteriota bacterium
GAATGCGATCGCCTAGAAATATTAACAACTTTGGTGGAAGTGTACGAACAACAGCATTATCCTATTGAAACACCAGATCCGATCGAAGCGATTTTGTATCATTTAGAAGCTCGCGGTCTGTCTCATCGAGATTTAGAAGCATCCATAGGCGATCAAGAACAAGTTACAGCTATCTTAAATCGGCAACTGGCATTGACTTTGGAGACAATTCGACGATTAAATAAAAATTTGGGGATTTCAGCCGAAATATTGATTAAACCTTATTCTTTAGCGAAAATTTCTGCTTAAAATATTTTTCATATAGATTAAAGAATACTAACAATTAACAAAGAAATCTTTTATCTTGTAGCTTTGACTATAGGTAACTCTTGCCAATTAGAAATATATCTGGGCGATCGCTTGACTAATTTTGGCAGTTAATCTAGATAAAATATCATATTTCTAATTCGGCTGAACTAGTAGTGTAAACATACCATTATTATCATAATTTGAACAATTAAAAATACTGTGTAGATTAAGAAGCTGTGACAAGTTCATAAGTTATTTTGAATTTATGGAATTTTAATTAACTTTTTAGTCATCATGACCATCTGGCAGAAAAATTAGAAGGTAAATCGATTTAATTCTAATTAATTCTAAATTAAATGCCAGAGAGAAAAAGGATTGGTATTCTGACCAGTGGTGGTGACTGTGCGGGATTGAATGCGGTGATTCGAGCGGTAACTCATTGTGCCGTAGATAGTTACGGTTGGGAAGTATTAGGAATTTGCAAGGCGACTCATGGCTTGATGTCTCGTCCTCCTGAAGCAATTCCTCTGGATATTACTCAAGTCGATCGCCTCTTGACCATGGGAGGAACGATTTTAGGCACTACCAATAAAGGAGATCCTTTTGCTTTTCCCATGTCTAACGGTGAGTTACGCGATCGCTCGGAAGAAATTATTGCAGGATATCAACAGCTAGACTTAGATGCTCTAATTGGTATTGGTGGAGATGGTAGTTTAGCTATTCTTAGGAAATTGGCACAGCAAGGCGGAATTAACCTAGTTGGTATTCCTAAAACCATTGATAATGACGTGGGTATTACTGAACGTTCTATTGGTTTTGATACGGCGGTGAATATTGCCACAGAAGCGATCGATCGGCTGCATTTTACTGCTGCTAGTCATAGCCGAGTGATGATTTTAGAAGTAATGGGTCGAGATGCAGGACATATCGCTCTCAACGCAGGAATTGCAGGAGGAGCAAATATGATTATGATTCCCGAGATTCCCTATAAAATTGAAAATATCTGTGACCATATCAAAAAAAGACAGGCTAGAGGACAGGATTATTCGATCGCCGTCGTCTCCGAAGCCGTTTGTACTGAAGCAGGAGAGGTGCTAGAACAAGGTCATTTTGCCGATTGTCGCCTAGGAGGTATTGGGCAATATTTAGCCGAGCAAATTACGCAAAAAAGTGGTGCAGAGACTAGAGTGACGGTGTTAGGTCATACGCAACGAGGAGGTATATCTTCGCCTTTGGATCGCATCTTAGCATCGGCATTTGGCGTAGCCGCAGTAGAGTTAATTGCCCAAGAAAAATACGACCACATGGTAGCTTGGCAAGATAGGCAAGTAACCAGTATTCCCATTGCAGATGCAATTAAGAATTATCGTGCTGTCGATCCTGAAGATACTTTAGTTAAGACTGCTAGAGGTTTAGGTATTTGCTTAGGAGATTAGATTTAAAGGGTAATATCAAGTACGCTCTTTACAGTTAAATTTTTGATATGGGTTATTAAGTAAATAGGGAGCAACCTTATTTGAAATGATTATCCAAACTTGATAGAATACACTGCTAGTTACTTGTTTTTGCCAAGTTTACTCGATAACTCACTTTTTAATTCTTGGAAAGCCGATAATTGCTGCAAGGGAGAAAAATAATTAATTACATCTGCTAATAGAGGCATATCTGCTAATGCTGATAAAAATCGAATCGCATCGAATAAGTTGGATTTGCCAACACCGTTTGCTCCCGCGATACAGGTAAAAGCACCAAAACGAACATCAACATCAACCAGATTTTTAAATCCAGTTACCTTCAATCTAGTGAGCATAATTGGCGATCGTTTATCCTTATTAATTATTAAATAATAACTCAGGTAAAGTTCGCATATCTTGAAAAACTATAGCACCAGCAGCATCTAGCATTTTTGCTTCTGACATTCCTGCGTAGCCAAATACTTGCATTCTTGCGGAAATCGCTGCTTGTACACCTGGAACGCTATCCTCAATTACAATGCAATTTTCTGGAGTAAAACCCATTTTTTGGGCTGCATAAAGAAATACATTCATCTGGAATTTAATTGTTATGAAAGCGATCGCGTCTTGGTTATTTTCTAATATCTATGACGTGGACGAAATAGTCTGACGTTTAAACATTTCCTTCAAGACTAAAGCTGGATCTACATAGCCGCCATTGTGTTTGAGTACCCAGTGCAAATGTGGTCCTGTCGTGCGTCCACTCATGCCAATGCGACCAATTCTCGCACCTGCGGGAATTGTTTGTCCCAAAGCAAGCTGGAGTCCGCCTTCGCGATCGACAAGAAACGTACTATTGCCATTCTTGTCTACATAGCCTTCCATATGACAATAAACATGTTGCCATGCTCCAGACTGAATTGTGATTGATGTGCCACAGGCGGTATTATCTGATAAGCTAGTGACTTTTCCACCCCACCAGCTACGAATATAGCTACCGCGAGGAGCTGCTAAATCTAATCCGTTGTGGAATTGACGCTCTCCAGTTACGGGAGAGACACGATAGCCAAATGGGGAAGTATAAGATTGGAAATTTTCTACAGGAAAAGAACCACTTGCCCAAGCTGCGGAAACATTTTGAGCGATTAACGAATCTTTGGGTAACTTTGATGCTTCTGATGGGATGTGTCCCCAGCCATTAAGTTTTAAGCTGATTAGGCAAGTAGCTACAATGATAGCTAGCCAGCGAATTGCTCGAATTCTAAATAATTTATCGGTCATGAATAGTGGCTCAATTTAATAATAATTTAGGCTTAACAGGACTTAATTTAAGTTACATTCGTCCTGTGGAGGGGATTTCAATATAAAATGTTTCTCATGTTACAGTTAAGCAAAAAATAAGTAATTTTTGAGTAATAACCAGTAAATAAACTAATTAGATCGAAGATATTTTAATAAATACTAAATATTCCTACTCAATATACTGTCAAATTCTCTAACCAGCAAGATAAAAGTAAGTATTTATACGAAAAAATATCATAGCTTTTAATGGAGTGTGATTTATTAAAGTTTTTAAGAAGAAATGTCAACCTTTTTTAGCTAACTAAGATACATTTAAAACAAACGTTTAAAAAAATCATGCGAATCAATATTATTCCTTTTTCCTTTGAAATAGATTCAGTAAGACTTGCTGGCGGATGTATTTGGTCTCTTGCTTTATACATCGGTCTAGATTCAAGCAAAATATGGATTGTTAATCAATTAGAAAGGTGGCTTAATTTTGCAGATCGATGTTTATATTCTTCTACCAAGGAATTTGAAGAAACTCGTTTGGCTAGAGAGGCGCAAAATGCTTTTTATGCCTCTATATTTAGCATTATTCCTTTTTTAATTGCTGGAGCAATAACTAATTGGGTTACTGATATTAGCTTTGGAGGAAGTAGTTGGGCGATCGCTTTAGGAATTATGACCTGTATTATATGTGGGCTATTTGCTCTGGCAAATCAAGACTACGATCCAAATAGTGACGAGGACTGAGATTTTAATTGTTTAGAAATTGTTTACTCAATCCTCTGTGCTTAATTTACGTTATTCGTATAGCCAAGATTTTCTCACGGGTTCCCAATTTACTAATTCTGATTCATTAAACCAGAGTGCAACTTCTAAGCTTGCGGTTTCAGGAGCATCAGAGCCGTGAATTAAATTACGTCCGATACTTACACCAAGATCGCCACGGATTGAACCAGGAGCAGCAGAAACGGGGTTAGTAGCGCCAATAATGTTTCGAGCCGCAGCAATTACGTCTTCACCTTCCCACACCATGGCAATTACTGGTGC
>JBDKJC010000453.1:0-4076 GCA_039796815.1 Cyanobacteriota bacterium
ACATCAGCCCTAGCTTCGGCGATCGCTTTAGCTGTGACTTGTGGATCTCCTAGAGTAATTTTGAACTTGCTCTTTTTACCTGTAGTTGCTTCAACAATTTCTTTTACTTGGCGAGATAGTTCTTTACGCATTTGAGGATTTTCTGGCAACGGATCGGGGATAAGTTCTTTGAGTTGACGACTAACCTCTTGTCGATTATTAATTACTTTGCTTTCTTCGGGAGTAGGATTTTTAGGGTCTTTAACTACCTGACCTACTTTGGCAGCAACATTTTTAGCAATTAAGCCTTCATCCAATAGCTTATCAATTTCAGGAATAGCCTCAGCAGCGCGGGTAGCAGCCCGATCATTAGCTAGTTGACTAGAACTAGGCTTTTTAGCGTTCTTGTCACTAGATTTAGTTTTTGACTTCTTACTGATAGGAGAGAGTTCGATATCAACCTTGTTTTCCTTTTGTTCAAATAGATCTGTACGAGAACCTTGTTTGGCAGCATGAACAATCGTCCGAAACTTTCTTTGAGTAGAAGAAGAGATAGTAAGAAGAGCATCTACTTCATGAATTTGGCTATTCAGACCACCTTGGTCGTAAGGCAGACAGATTAAATTATGTAGTTTGTCTGCTGCGGTGTCTCCAGGCAAATCAAGATAGTCCCACAAAGTTTGGTCGATAATCTGGTTAATAATAGTAGCTAAAGTGGCACATTCATTTTTTCCAGCTTTAATTGCTTTTTTAAGACTGTCTCTAGCGGTAATTGCTGTATTTTCTAAACTCATAATTGCAACAATTCTAATCTTATTAATAGTTGATTTAATATCTACAAAATAACAACGAGCTAGCCTTAGTCGCCCTAAGATTTAGCTCATTTTATATCGATATTTAGCTTGGTTAATTTTAAGTTTACCTTCGTTAATTTGACCAAAAGTACTAGATCAAACTTTAAGATTAGCTAAGTTCATAAATTCTCCCCAGGCATCAGCTAAACGGATGGGTAGATATTGTTGAATAAATTTATTCTTTGATGCTTGAGGTAGATTGAGTTTTTCTAATAGATCGACACTCATGGCATGGGTGTTGAGCAAAGTTCCCTTCCAACCTTTAAAAAAGTCATTAATCGGAATTTCGATAAAGGAAGTAGAGCCACCACAGTAAATTATTTGGTCGATTTGACCTAGAGGTGGTAACTTTTCGGTTAACCAAAGAGATAGTAATTGCCAATATTCTAGATCAGCCCGAGTAATAGCAGCAGAGATCGAAGTTTTTTCTCGTTCCTGATATTTTAGGCTAGTACTACGAATTAAGTCTTCAATCCGAATTCGACTAGTAAACCCTTTAATTACCTGTTGACAATTACCACCAACCCCATAACTGGCTTCTGTGACAATTGCCTGTTGAATATCATCTCGGTACAAACCACTGCTGTACTTGGCTACCAAATCTAGGTAATTATAGAAACCTAAATCGGTAGAATGAGAATTGCTGTGATTAAATCTACCATTTTCAATTAACAATAGACTGGTATTGCGATAACCAAACATTAAATAGACACAGGTTTGATGTTTGATTAGATCAGGGCTGGTAGAACGGGATAGGTAGGTATAGATCCCACTACCTTCAGGTCGAAATCGCATAGAACTTACTGCAACCTGATAGGAATTGCCACTGTAATTGAAATCACCTAAAGCCCGAGTTAATTCTGATTCGAGGAACTCTTGGTCAGTCATCTCTGACATCGGCAGAAGCAAGGTTAACTTAAGCTGAAATTGACAGGGAAAAGATTCCTCTCGAGCAATCTGTCCTATAACTCCCAAGACTTTGGGAATCATAGATTCAGACTTAAGCTGTCGCACACTACTTTTGACTTTGGCTTGAACCGCAGAATCACCAACTAAATAGTATTGCTCGTCCTCTGGCAACTTAATATAGGTTTCCTGCCCTTCAGGTTCGATTGAGGTGGGACAGATTACGGCACTGGTGACTAAAAATTTTGGTTTACCTCTTCTACCCTGCGAGAAAATGCCTTTGGTGCAACTAGTACCTGGATCTATAACTAAAGTTAAAGTCTGAACTCTAGCACTATCAGAGGTAGAAGATTTGGAAGTGGTACTAACAGTCTGCTTTAGGTTCATGACTAGTTTTCAGGATTAAAGGTTGCTTGATAATTGGCTTCTGATACTTGGTTGACTGCTTGATCGTAGAGATCCCACATCTCCTCAGACCATTTATCTTCATCATCTGGCTGAAGCTCGTTAAGGATGCGAATGATTTTATGTCCCTCTTCTCCATCAGCTAATTCTTGTAATAATTCGACAATTTTAGCTTGTAGCTCTTCAAACTGTGATAACTGAGGCTTAACAGCTTGAGTCGAAACCTGTTCTATCGTATTAGAGGGTTTGGTTTCAACTGGTATAGTAGTAGCCTGAGTAACTTCTGGAAGTGAGGAAACAGTATTAGAGACACGATATTGTGGAGGATAAGCCATCAAAGCTTGAAGATGGTCTGATTGAGAATTGCTAGGCAGACTTATTCCTGTTAAGGTTTCAATTACTTCTACTTGTCCTTTAAGCTTGCTCAAAGATTGCACTACTATTTCTTTAAACTTAGGATGCTCAGGAGGTAAAGATAATGGCAAGTAAAAAGCTTCTAAAGCTATATCTATTTGTTGACGAACAGAAAGACTAAACCTGGTCTGTTCCAAATATTCAATTAAAGCCCCTGAAAATATACATGATTTATCGGTAAGTACATAACGAATTGTTCTTGGATTTTTGGAAGTAGGATCTGACATAAATAAAAAGGGCTTGAACAATTATTATTTCTACTATCAATTAAAAATAAGTTTTTGTCTGTGATCCTCGGCATTACTATTCACAATCAAAGCTTGCGCTCTAGAGAATTCAATGAGCTTCTAGCTTAAGTTAACTATTAGCATCGCTGCTTTAACATTCAGTGGGCGTGCCGTATAAACATCTGGGGAAACCCCAGATGACAGGCACTTGGGATTGCGACGCGAAGCTAGTCCTTTAGGGCAACCCACCACTGAATGAAGACCGTGTTTGTCAAAGATTAAATGCGAGGGTTGCTTTACCCAATTAGCTATCAGCTATTAGCTAGAAGCTATTAGCTGATAAAAAAACTATTCTCAAGAGAACTCTACATAATCTAATGGAACCAATCATCAAACGTTTAAGATTCAGCGAAAAAACTCGCTATCAAATAATTAATATCAAAGCTAAAACTAAAGTCCAGACCTATGCCAATATATGTCGTTGGGGAGTTTGTTATAGTCTAGCTCAAAAACATGTTCCTTCTTCAGTTCCCCTAGTGTTCGACTCTAATTTAGAGATTAGTTGGGAAACCTTTGTGGGAGATACTGGCTTGGCTATTCCCGTCGCTTTAATAACATTTTGTCAACGGCACGGTCTACCATTGAATACTGAATCGCTCAAGTATCAGTTTGAATTACATTTAGCCAGGGGTATCGCTTACTTGGCTGCTATGAAACTTTCTGGGATTGAGGAACTGGTAAGATTGACCGAGAGAGACGACAAAGAAACCTCAATATACCCAATCGAGGTGTTAGCTTTAGATAAAGAAACTTTCCAACAAAATATTAATGCCCAAGATTTTGTTTCTTCCCAAGCAAAACAAACAATAACCAAAGATCACGGGAAACCCACAAGCAAACCAAGACCCGTTAAACTTGTCTGGCAGACACCAGTTGAGACTGAGGCAGATCTAGGTAAAAGCAAAAGACAGAACAAGAAATTAACTTAAGCGACGTTTTACGGGGGAACGTCAATAACGAACCAAAAATAGGAAAGCTTGCGCTTGAGAAAACTAGACAACGAACCAACCCTTTAGTATTAATGCCTAATTTTACTCAAGACAAACAAACTACCCTCATAGATTTTGACCCTAGAATGCAAAATCATAAAGGCAATCTCTATCGCTCGCCAGAGCGATACGGAATTAGCACACAGAACCCTAAAGATGTTGACTGTCCCAATGATCACGAAATCTTATCGAATTCACTCCTCCATCTCACTAGTCAGATTCAAAATCTAACTCCGCATTCT
>JBDKJC010000454.1:0-4073 GCA_039796815.1 Cyanobacteriota bacterium
ATAATAATCAATTGGTGGGTTTTGAAGCTTTAATTCGCTGGCAACATCCTGAGCGGGGTTCTATTTCGCCAGTAGAATTTATTCCGATTGCTGAGGATACTGGTTTGATTCTAGACATTGGCCAATGGTTGCTTAGAGAGTCCTGCCGACAGTTACAAGCCTGGCGCAAACAATTTGCTTCTATCCCTGAGATCGACTCCCTCAAAATGAGTATTAACCTAGCTAGTCAACAGCTACAAGAGCCTGAATTTATTCAAAAACTCGATCAAATTCTCTTGGAAACTGGCTTAGATGGTAGTTCTTTAAGGTTGGAGATTACTGAAAGTGTCTTAATTGAACCAGAAGGAACTATCCAGAATACTCTTAGACAGATTAAAAATAGAAACATTAAGTTAAGTATCGATGATTTTGGCACAGGATATTCTTCTTTAAGCTACCTACGCCGTTTTCCTATCGACAATCTAAAAATAGACCGCTCTTTTATAGATCAAATGAACTGTAATTCAGAGAATTTTGAAATTGTGCGATTAATTATTACTTTAGCCAAGACCTTGGGTATGAAAACGATTTCTGAGGGTGTAGAAACTGCTCTTCAGCTCAATCAATTGAAAGGTTTAGGGTGCGAATTTGCTCAGGGATATTTGTTTTCCATACCTTTAGCACCCGAGGAAATTGAATTAATGTTAAGTAAATATCCTCAGTTTTAAAAGTGTCATTGTTTATTAAATAGCTTTTTTTTAGCTTTTAGCTTTTAGCTTTTATATTAGTTTCGGTTACGAAGAACTTGCAGGAGTTTGCTAAATTCGGCTGGAAGAGGAGCGATCGCTGTAATTAATTTTTCGGAGAGCGGATGAATTAAAGATAGTTGTCTGGCATGGAGAGCTTGACCAGCAAGATTTACTTTTAAAGAACGATTTGAGCCGTAGATAGGATCTCCCACTAGCGGATGTCCATGATAAGCACAATGAACTCTAATTTGATGAGTTCGTCCTGTTTCTAAGAGAAATTGCATTAAGCTGTAGTTACCGATTCTTTCTAAAGTTTGCCAGTGGGTAACCGCTGCTCGACCACCATGCTCAATCGAAATTACCCCCATCTTTTGGCGATCGCCTTTATGACGACCAATTGGTAAATCAATCGTCCCAACATCATCTGTAAATGAACCGTAGATAACTCCCCAATATTCTCGCCGAGCAGTTTTAGCCTTAATTTGTGCCTGAAGATGTTGATGAGCGCGATCGCTTTTTGCCACCACAATTGCCCCTGTCGTATCTTTATCGATGCGGTGAACTATACCAGGACGTTCTACCCCACCAATTCCAGCTAAAGATTCGCAGTGATATAAAAGAGCGTGAACCAAAGTACCCGTATAGTGTCCAGGTGCAGGATGAACCACCATGCCTGCGGGTTTATTCACAATAATTAGATGTTCATCTTCAAACAGAATATCTAGAGGAATATTTTCAGGAGTTAAATTTAGCTTTTCAGGTTCGGGAATAGTTACCAAAAGGCGATCGCCAGGAGCTATTTTTACTTTTTTACTACTACAAATGCGATCGTTCAACTGCACATGACCATTCTCAATCAACTTTTGCACGCGCGAACGAGAAATATCCGTTATTTGTGTTGATAACCAACTATCAAGGCGATCGACTTGCTTGGTTACCTGTAATGTAATTTCTTGAATAGTACCCTCGACCGATAATTATTGTAAGTATTCTAAATTTTGACTAACAGCCTCTTTATTAGTTTAAAGCTTCCCCCACCATATTGAACTAGGGTTCTTTCTTTTTTAGTGGCCAGATAATAAATTATCTGTCTGATAACCAAAGTCCGTTTAAACGGACTTAAGTTTTAAGCCAAGAAATTGATTTCTTGGTGGCTTTTCATCAGAATAAAATAGCCCTGATACTGAACAACAATTTCTATACCCAACCTCAGCATTTTTACTTATTACTTAATATATAGTCAAGAGCGATCGCTATTTTTCAAAATCTATAAGTAAGCAAGCATAATTATTGATTAATTCTTATAGTAAATAGCAGCTAATTTTAGTATTTACACTTAGCTTGCAAATCAATTAGGTAAGTCTTTTTTCTTCAGTTTTGCTTTCTTATTTATCTTAATACTTGAAAAACTGTCTACCTTAAGCTGTTAATTTAATAATCAAAATAAATAGTTGAATATTTTTCAAGTGCTATTTACTTGATATTACAAAGATCACGACTTATTCGTTATTTTTGGCTTTATACAATTAGATTGACAATTCAATTATTACGTACACAATTGATAAAGAAAGCTTTATTTTTAGCCGTTTATCAGCTTGATTACTATAGTTAAAAATACTGATATTTATTAAGAGTTTACTAGTAAATATTAAGCTTTTAATAGTAACTGTTTGTGGCTAATAGATTAATTTATATTGAAACGAGGAAATATTATGTCTACTGTAAGAACCTATTATCCTAAACCAGAGGCTGTTGAAATCGAAAATGGGAAAGATGAAACAACCGCTACTGGTAATGATCTAGTAATCAATACTCGAAATGAAGATGTATCTGTTAGAACATTAGTCAGCGATGATCCTGTTTCTATCTCTGCTGGCACAGGAAATGACACCATTATCGGTGGTGATAGTGAACTTGGCGATGATTATCTTGATGCTAAAGCAGGAAACGATTATGTTGATGGTAAAGCAGGAGACGACACCATTGTCGGCGCTGATGGAAATGACAACATCTTGGGTGGTTCGGGAAATGATTCTCTAGATGCTGGCGCGGGGACTGATTCTCTTGACGGTGGCGATGGCGATGACAACATGCTCGGTGGCATTGGCGATGACAATATATTTGGTGCCGCGGGAAATGACACCATTATCGGTGGTGAGGGAATTGATACCTTGGCAGGTGGTGATGGGAATGATGTTCTAGAGATGGGGGCTAGTGATAGTGTTATAGGCGGTCTAGGAGCAGATACATTTCGCCTTGACTTATCCCAACCATTTGATGCCAACACTCGTCCCACAATCACTGATTTTGAGTCAGGAGATAAGATTTCCATCTCAGGACAAGGAGATGGAGCTTTGAGCTATGACATGGCAACTGGAATGCTTTTGTTAAACGATAAATCAATACTCAAGCTAGATGGAAATGTAACTCTAAGTGAAGGCAATGTAATAAATTCTACAACGAATAACAACATACCTTTTGAAGTCATTCCAGTCGATCCCGTCGACCCAGTCGATCCCGTCGACCCAGTCGATCCCGTTGACCCAGTCGATCCTGTTGACCCAGTCGATCCTGTTGATGGTGCTGAAGAAACGAAAGTATACCAGTTTGTTAATTCCTCATCATTAGGCTCTTATTTTTATACAGTTGATGAGTATGAGAAAAGCGTAATCGCTGAAAATTTAGATAATTACGAGCTTCAAGAAGTTAAACCAGGAGAAGCTATCAGAACGCTGGGTGAGAATGAAGTCGATGAGCTAACAGGAGCGCAATCAGAAGAAGTCTACCGTTTCTTTAACACAGAGACAGGAGCGCATCTTTATACAACTAGTGAATTTGAAAGAGATTCTATCTTGGAAAATCTCGATCAGTACAGTTTGGATGAAAACATGTTTTTTGCCTATACAGAAGAAGTGGAAAACTCAATTGACGTTCATCGTTTCTATAACTCTAGTGAAGGTGTCCACGTGTTTACCCATAGTGACAGCGAAATAGAGAAACTGATGGCTGACTCAGAGAACTATAACGATGAAGGCGTTGCCTTTTATGTTATGTCTGATATGAGTTAAAAAGAGTTAAATAATAGTCGTCTGATAAAGCGATCGCTATTTATTTAGAATATGTTTAATTTAAGAGTTTGCGGTAAATTAATCGCAGACTTTTTTTTTGCTCAATATTTATAATAAAGTTACTCAATTACTAGTACTATCTCATGCGGTTTGGTTTCAATTTTATAGTGGGAGTCGAGAAGTTAGCCATGGGCATTGTCTTATGTGGCTTAGGATTACAGACATTACCAGCTCAAGCCGAATCGAAAATGTATAATCCTCCTGCAATTACCTCAGA
>JBDKJC010000455.1:0-4067 GCA_039796815.1 Cyanobacteriota bacterium
AAATGAAGGCGATCGCACGATTATTGTTGATGAACATGGTAACACCCTCGCCACCCATGGAACTTGCTACTGATTATTAAATAAGCCTCTAAATTTAGTAGATGATAATTTAACTGCTCAAACCACTATTAATGGCGATCGCTTAACACTAGGGTGAAAAAACTCAAGTGTTAAGCGATTTTTTTACAAACAGTCTCTAATAAGTAAGTTAACTTTAGTTAATGATTGCTTTTTCTTTTTCCTGAGCCGATTCAATGGCAGCTTTGTCTTGAATATTTTCTTCTTTGGTCATTAATTTAATGATCGAAGCTTTTTCTAGCAATCCGAGGACTTTTCCCGCTGTACTGATAACTACTAGCTCGCGAGTTTGGGTTGTTTCAAACAGCTTTGCTACTTCTAGTAAAGAAGTATCGGCAGGGATAGTATCAGCGTCAGGAACTGGTTTAACTAACTCAGTAAGATAAATATCATTCCAATCAGAAGTGTGAATTGTTTTTAAATCTTCAGTGGTAACAGAACCAAGTAGCTGTTGATTTTCGTCCACTACTAAGAACTTTTTCCAGCGCTCTTTACCAATCACGTAGTTATTAACAAACTCCCTAATCGATAGACTACTGCTGACAATAGGGCTATCGGTAATTACTGCATCTTCTGCTGTATACTGGCTTAACTTGTCCTGTACAGTGGCAGATTGAGCCGCAAAACCAGCGTTTTGTAATAAGAAAGTACCAATTAAAAGAGTCCAAATACTGCCTACTTGACTAACGCCAATTATGGAAAGGATTCCAAGAACGATCGCAATCCAGCCAATTACTTGACCAACTCGACCTGCAATAATCACACCCTTGTTGGGATTACCTGTAACCTTCCAAACAATCGCTTTAAGCACGTTACCACCATCGAGGGGTAACCCAGGAATCATATTGAATGCTGCTAACACTAAGTTGATATAAGCCACTAGAGAAATAATTGCCTGAAGTGGTGTAGTTAAAGGTGCTGTTGTGGCGACAAAGGTAAATAAACCAAATAATAATAGACTGACTAATGGTCCAGCGATCGCTACTGAAAATGCCTGTAAAGGTGTTTCTGATTCTTTTTCCAGAGTAGCTAGACCACCAAAAATAAATAGGGTAATTGATTTAACAGGTATGCTCTGAGAAATAGCCACAAAGCTATGTCCTAATTCATGAGCCAAGACAGAAGCAAAAAGTAGCAAGGCAGTAACCAAGCCTAGTAGCCAAGGCATGGCCCCTGTTAATTCAGGAAATTGCGTTAGTCCCGAGCCATAGCTCCAGGTAACTAAAGCTAAAACAAAAAACCAAGAAGGATTAATAAAAAAAGGTATACCGAATAAGTTACCGATGCGAATGTTGCCGTTCATGGCACGCTCCTGTTTATGATTACGAGATCATATTCCACAATAATTAAAGGGAATGATGATTATTTTTAAGCTTTTTAATTATTAAAATTGTAACGAAGAGTAAACTACAAAACATCCTTCTGAACTACAGTAAAAACCGTCCTCAAGTTTACGGTAGGGGCGCATTACATTTTGAACATAATTTGAGCATAATAAAATTAGAGAGCTGCTGAAATAAGATGCTATGCCAGATTTAAATCCCAACTATCGCGATTCCTACAGTCAAGAAGAAATTCAAGCAATTTTAAATTTAGCGATCGCCAAGCACCCTACTGATGAAGAACTGAGCCGACAACAGCTATGGGAAATTGCTGCTGAGTTAGACATTAGTACTAGTGAGATTCAAGCTGCCGAGAAAGATTGGTTGACGCACCAGGCGAGCGATCGCCAGCGTAGTGCTTTTAATCTAGTCCGCCGTCAAAAATTTCAACAAAAATTAACCAAATATGCAATTATCAATACCTTCTTCGTTGCTTTTAACTTCGTTCTAGCAGGTACGCTCTCTTGGTCGCTGTATATCCTCCTGTTTTGGGGATTGGGAGTAGCTTTGAGTGGCTGGAGAGCCTATCAATCTAGTGGCGAAGAATACGAACGAGCTTTCCAAAGATGGTGCTTTCAAAACGATATCAAGCACACTGTCTCTAGCGTCTGGACAAAGGTTCAAAAATCTTGGCAAATCTAAATCATGTAGCTGCCAATAATTTGCAGTTTACTCGCTTAATTAAAAGTGGAGTGGAGCCGAGCAGAGTCGAACTGCTGTCCAAGCCAGCTATTCACTTTCCCATTCGTTCACAGGTTTAGCTCTTTTTACCCTTAGAGCGGGGGTCATCAATTATCCCTGATGGCAGGATTCTTTGATAAAGTCTTTTCTGAATAATCTACCAAAGAAAATTATTCAGAGCATCCGTTGGGGTTTTGTCTTTAGTCCTTAACGGAGTCAAACTAGAGACGAGCAATCCAAAAAAGTGTTTTTAGATTAGGCAGCTACTGCCTGACGCTCAAATTTTACGATGTTGTTTGCATCTATATTTAAGTTTGAGTCTGATTTACGAGATGGTACTCACTCTCGACCTGAATCACGGATTAGTTTTTACTAACCTGTCGAAACCTTTACGGCCCCATGTTTGTTTAAAAGCTGTTAGCTCTTAGCTGTTAGCCCTTAGCTTTTGAAAAGCGCAGTTAATAACTATGCTTTACACCAATATTCTAGCTAACTTTGAGTTGGATAGCTATAAAGTACCAAAGCTTAAACATTACAAAACATTGATTTATATAGTAGCTAGTACTTTGGCGACGATATTCATTTTAGAATAATGAATTATATCTAATCTTGATAACTAACTTTTGATCTCAATTTAGATTTTAAAGATATCTCGATTGGTGCTTTCCCCAATAAAATTGCCAACTTAATATCAGAGATCTTATGTTCCCCATCAATCGCCCTCGTCGCTTGCGCCAACATCCTCAACTACGTCGTATGGTGCAGGAAACTTTAGTTACGGCTAATGATTTGATCTATCCTCTATTCGCTGTACCAGGAACATCTGTGGCTAAGGAAGTTAGATCGATGCCTGGAGTTTACCAGCTTTCAGTCGATAAGATTGTCGAGGAGGCAAAAGAAGTCTATGGCTTGGGAATTCCTGCGGTAATTTTATTTGGCATTCCTGAAGATAAGGATCTGGAAGCTACTGGCGCATGGCATGATTGCGGAATAGTGCAAAAAGCTGCCACTGCCATCAAACAAGCTGTTCCCGACTTATTAGTTATCGCCGATACCTGTCTTTGCGAATACACTACCCACGGACATTGCGGCTATCTAGAAACGGGAGATCTAACAGGGAGAGTACTCAACGATCCCACTCTAGAATTACTCAAGAAAACTGCTGTATCCCAAGCACAAGCAGGGGCAGATATTATCGCTCCTTCAGGGATGATGGATGGTTTTGTCAAGGCAATTAGAGAAGGATTGGATGAAGCTGGATTCCTAGATACGCCCATTCTTTCCTATGCTGCTAAATATGCGTCGGCTTATTATGGTCCTTTTCGTGATGCAGCCGATTCTGCTCCTAGTTTTGGCGATCGCCGTACCTATCAAATGGATCCTGCCAATGGTACTGAAGCCCTTAAGGAGATTGAGTTAGATATCGCTGAGGGAGCAGATATGCTTATGGTTAAACCCGCCTTGTCTTATATGGATATCATTTGGCGCGTCAAGGAAGCGACTAATTTACCCGTAGCTGCTTATAACGTTTCTGGAGAATATTCCATGGTTAAAGCTGCTGCCCTCAATGGCTGGATCGATGAGAAAAAAGTAACCCTAGAAACCCTAACTAGCTTTAAGCGGGCTGGTGCGGATCTAATTCTGACTTACCATGCCAAAGATGCAGTACGTTGGTTAGGTGAATAAAGGGCAAAGCCCTTAGCTATAAGCACGGGGCTGATGCCCCAAGCGCGAAGCGCGCCGAAGGCCCGAAGGGGCTGTAGCCATAGGCTCTAAGCTCAATATGATGAGTAATTCTAACTCTAGCGTACTGATAATTAAAAAATTGGCGATCGCGCTAAAACATTGAACAAATGGCAAAATATGAGTAATCGTCATCTTTTATGTGCCTTTGCGTCTCTGCCCTAAAGGATACCGCTTCGCATA
>JBDKJC010000456.1:0-4066 GCA_039796815.1 Cyanobacteriota bacterium
AAGCAAACGTACCAACGGCGAAGTCTCAAACTTTTACTGATGCAGAGGCAGCCAAAGGCTATATTCAGTCAATTGGTGCGCCCATCGTGGTTAAAGCGGATGGTTTGGCTGCGGGGAAAGGGGTGATTGTGGCGACTACGAAGGATGAGGCGATCGCTGCTGTGGAGGAATTACTACAGAACTCAGGTAAGTTAATCGTTGAAGAATTTTTGACTGGTTCGGAAGTATCTGTGCTGGCCATTACTGATGGTTTAACCATTCGTCCTTTATCTCCCGCCCAAGATCATAAACGTATCGGGGAAGGAGACACGGGCAAGAATACGGGGGGTATGGGAGCATATTCTCCCGTACCTTTGGTGACGCAGGAATTGAGCTTAAGAATTGAACAAGAAATATTACAGCCAACTTTAGCAGCTCTTCAGCAACAAGGAATTGATTATCGTGGTGTATTATATGCAGGTTTGATGATTACTCCTGCTGGCGAACCAAAGGTCATTGAATTTAACTGTCGTTTTGGCGATCCTGAAACCCAGGTGGTATTGCCACTGTTAGATACTCCCTTAGATGAAATTCTGTTAGCCTGTGTCGAACAAAGACTAGAACAACTGCCCTCTCTAAAATGGAAATCTGGCAGTGCAGTTTGTGTCGTCGCTGCTGCTGGTGGTTATCCCGATGCTTATCAAAAGGGTAAAGCGATCGCTGGTATTCCCCAAGCCGAACAACAAGGGGCAATAGTTTTTCAGGCAGGAACTAGACTAGAGCAATCAGAAATAGTAACCGATGGCGGTAGAGTTTTAGGAATTACTGCGGTGGGAGATACTTTTACCGAGGCAGTGGCGATCGCCTATGCTGCTTTAGAATCGATCGAGTTTGATGCTATGTATTACCGTCGGGATATTGGACACAGGTACAGACCATAGTTGTTAGTGAATGAAAAAGCATGAATCATAATACTTAATCATCATTTTGTTTCACAATTGGTAAACTATAATTCAGGTAACTTAACATTTATTATCACTACCAAATCTCTTGTTAACTTTTATTACTAAAATCAAAGAAGTTATTGCCCTCTGGTGGTCTGAGTTTACTCTTCAGACGAAGCTGATGGCGGCTGCCACCTTGGTTGTTTCCTTGATTATGAGTAGTTTAACCTTTTGGGCAGTAAACACCATTCAACTGCAATCTAATATCAACGACACTCGTTTTGGTAGTGACCTAAGCATCTTGATTGCTTCTAATGCTGCGCCTTTGGTGGCAGACAACGATCTTCAAGGATTAGCTGATTTCTCGATGCGTTTTTATCGTAGCACCTCAAGTATTCGCTACATTATCTATGCCGATCGAGCGGGCAATATCTTTTTTGGCATTCCCTATTCCCAAGCAGAATTTCAGAATGCTTTAACTATCGAGCGTCGTATTTCTCTACCAGAAAACTATGCCCAAAATAGCGATCTGCCTTTTATCCGTCAGCATCAGACTCCTAATGGTCAGGTAACAGATGTGTTTGTGCCTTTGAGTCATGATGGAGAGTATTTAGGAGTATTGGCAGTCGGCATTAATCCCAATCCAACGATTGTGGCATCTTCTAATCTGACGCGGGATGTAACTATTGCCGTCTTTATTACCATTTGGGCGATGGTCATCTTAGGTAACGTATTTAATGCTTTGATGATCACTAGACCGATTAAAGAGCTTTTGGTGGGGGTCAAAAACATTGCGGCGAAAAACTTTAAGCAGAGAATCGATTTACCCTTAAGAGGAGAGTTGGGGGAATTAATTTCTAGTTTTAATTTGATGGCGGAAAAGCTGGAAAACTATAATGAGCAGAATATCGAAGAACTAACTTCGGAAAAAGCCAAGCTAGAAACTCTGGTTTCGACTATTGCCGATGGTGCAGTCCTGATTGACCCTGAAATGCACATCATTTTGGTCAATCCTACAGCTAAAAGCATCTTTGGTTGGGGAGAAAATGCGATCGGTGATAACGTTCTCCATCGCCTTCCTTCTGAGTTAACGACTAAGTTAACCAAACCTCTGTATCAAATGATTGAGAGAAAAACTGAGGCTACCATTGAGACTAGCAAGGAAGATACTGTCCAGATTGAACAACATCATCTAGAGCATGTAAGCGATCGCGATGAATTTCGGATTACCCTGCAAAAGCCTGTCCCCAGAACAATCCGCGTGTTACTAAGCCGAGTTTTAGACGGTGGTAATGCGAATATCAAGGGTATTGCTATGACAGTTCAGGATATTACTCGTGAGGTAGAATTAAACGAAGCTAAAAGTCAGTTTATAAGTAATGTTTCCCACGAATTAAGAACGCCTTTATTTAATATTAAATCCTTTATTGAAACCCTCTCTGAATATGGCGAAGATCTAACTCATGTACAGCGTCGAGAGTTTTTAGACACTGCCAACCATGAAACAGATCGCTTAACGCGCTTGGTTAATGATGTTTTAGACTTATCTCGTCTGGAATCATCTCGCACCTACGATTTAAGCGAAGTTTATCTCAGCCAACCCATAGAGCAGACTTTAAGAACTTGCCAGTTAAACGCCAAGGATAAAGGTATTGAGCTATATCAAGAAATAGAAGCCGACTTGCCTTCTGTGTTGGGTAATTATGATTTACTGCTACAAGTATTAACTAATTTGGTAGGTAATAGTCTTAAGTTTACTAATGCAGGCGGCAAAGTAACGGTTCGTGCTTATCAGACTAAAGCAGAATCAAATACCTTAAATCAATCTGCCGTCAAAATTGAAATAGTTGATACGGGAATCGGTATTTCAGCAGAAGACAAAGAGGCCATCTTTGAACGCTTTTTCCGCGTTGAAAATCGAGTTCACACCCTAGAGGGTACGGGTTTAGGTCTTTCGATTGTACGCAACATTATTGAGAAACATAACAGTAGAGTTTATATCGATAGTGAAGTAGGGGTAGGAACTAGTTTTTGGTTTGAATTGCCTATTTATCAAGCAGAAGTTGAACAGCCTCTAGAGGCAATGAGTAATCAGTAATCAGTCATCAGTCATCAGTCATCAGTCATCAGTCAAGAGTATTGAATTTATGAAAATTGTTTTTTTTGGTACTCCACAATTTGCTGTTCCTACTTTAAATAAGCTGCTGTCAGACTCAGCAATTGAAGTAATAGGCGTGGTTACACAGCCTGACAAAAGAAGAGGACGCGGTAATAAAACTCAGCCTTCGGCTGTTAAACAGGTGGCGTTAGAGCATCATTTACCTGTATGGCAACCCAAAAGGATTAAAAAAGATCGTGAAACTATCCGTAATCTTATGGCTACTGAGGCAGATGCTTTTGTCGTTGTTGCCTATGGACAGATTTTATCTGCGGAAATTCTTCAATTGCCTAAACTTGGCTGTATCAATGTTCATGGTTCTCTATTGCCTAAGTATCGTGGTGCGGCACCAATACAGTGGAGTATTGTCAACGGCGATCGCACTACGGGAATTACGACGATGTTGATGGATGTTGGGATGGATACGGGAGATATGTTGCTCAAAGTCGAGACTGAAATTAAGTTACTCGATAATGTTCACGATCTAGCGCTTACCTTAGCGAATCAGGGTGCGGACTTGCTGTTAGAAACTCTATTTAAATTAGAACAACAAGCTATAGTCCCTGTGGCTCAAGATCATCATCAGGCTAGCTATGCTCGATTAATTGACAAAACTGACTTTGCCCTTGATTGGTCAAAAAGTGCGATCGCTCTTCACAATCAAGTCAGAGGTTTTTTTCCTAACTGTTACGCTACCTTAGCCGATCAGAAGCTAAAAGTAAGCGCTACAGTACCAATTACTCAAGACACTATTGATGATTTACCCGCAGAATATGCCAGTATCAAGCAGCAGTATGAAGAATTAGCCTCCGTTACAGGTAAACCAGGAGAGATAGTCAAAAACGTTAAAAACCAGGGGGCGATCGTGCAAACAGGTTCAGGGTTGCTACTCCTTAAACAAGTACAACTTGCAGGAAAACGTCCTCAATCTGGATGGGACTTTGTTAACGGTATGCGTTTAGCAGTAGGAACTCAAATTAATAAC
>JBDKJC010000457.1:0-4064 GCA_039796815.1 Cyanobacteriota bacterium
ATTTGCTACGTTATTGATCGCGTTGATGCAGGTTAAATAAGAGTGTATTGATTAATAACCATAACTTTAATTATTTTATTTCGTGCTTTTAATAACAATTAATAGAGGCTGAATTATCTTACTCTTGGTAGAGTGCATAATTTCAACGAAAATTCACGTAGTAAAAATTTCTGAGGCGTTCATGTATAACATTAATGTACGATAAGACATGAATAGCTAAAGGTGTCACAAAATACTGAATTTAATGTATTTTGTCAAGTAAAATTGTTACAATTTGTTTGAGGTGGTTTGATTCTGAGAGTAAATCGAAACCCAAAGCACCCTAGTTTTAGTCTTTTTTGCTTGCTATAAGTTTTAATAACATTTTCTACTTTTTTACAAGTTTTTTACAAAAAGAATGATAAAAATAGAAAATAGGCAAAAACGCCACTTATTATAACTTTTTTACCGATATCGTTGTTCGACAAAGTGATCGAAAGTAAGACAATGAAAATGAATCCTGAAAATAGTACGATTAGCACAAGTCAAGTAGATTCAGAACAAAGATTAGAAATAGCTTTTGATGCAGAGGCATTGGCAACAATAGATGAAATAGCTAAGAACACCCAGAGAGATCGAAAAGAAGTTATTAGTGATGCGCTTGGTCTTTATATGTGGGCTAACAGTCAAGTTAATAATGGCTTAGATATTGGCTCTATTAAAAATGGACAAGCTTTTGATATTGTTTCTCTTCCTTCATCTCAGAAATCCAAAGATCAAAGAGATCTCAATAAGCTAGTTAAATTTTGGTTCAATAAAGTTTAAATTAAATGCTTTTTGTTAACGTCAATGATTTAAGCGTTTTATCTTTAATTTAAGTCACGGGCTTAAGCGTAATTATTAATATCTTCCTGAATCCAGTTTTCTACTGGTTTACCGTCTTTACGACGCAGTTTAATTTCACGCATAATAACTAATCCCGAACCTGGTGGTGCTGGTTTCTCCTCAAAAGAGATCTCATAATCATCAGGATTTTCATTTCTTTCCCGCAACCAATCCTGCACTTTAATTGCACAAAAGAAAGATTGCCCCTGCTCAAACATACGGCTAATTTGCATTGACAGGCTATGAATATTTAAACGAGCCATAATTTTTTATCAGTAATTAGTAATCAGTAATCAGTAATCAATACCTAATTCTAGGATCAATATAAGCATTAATAATATCGATCGCAATACTCGCTAACACCACAATAATTCCGAAGAATACCATTACTCCTTGTACGGTAGGATAATCGCGCAAAGATATTGCTTCGTACAGTCTATTACCTAACCCCGGCCAAGAGAAAGTGACTTCTGTTAGCACTGCACCGCCAAGTAGGGAGGAAAAGGTTAAACCCAATACTGTAATTACGGGAATTAGAGCATTCTTCAGCGCATGGTTAATTAAAATATGCTTTTCGGCAATACCTCTGGCTCTGGCTGCTTCTACATAATCTGCCTTTAGAGTTTGCTTGAGGTTCACCCGTACGATGCGTTCAAAGATACCGCTGAGGAGTAATCCTAAAGTTAAACTGGGCAATGCTAAATAATGGATTGTGTTGAGCAGCATACCTAAATCTCCCGCTAGTAGACTATCAATGATATATAGCCCTGTAATATTTGGCGGAGTTGTCGCACTCACGGGAAAGCGAGTACCCAGAGGAAACCAATTTAGGTTGACAGCAAAAATCAGCTGTAAGACCATGCCTACCCAGAATAGAGGTAGAGAATAGGTGATAATGCCAAATAGTCTGCCCCCAGTATCTAAAAATTTATTCGAGGAAGCAGCGGAAACCATTCCTGTCAAGACTCCAACGATTACCGCCACTACCATACTGCAAAAGGAAAGTTCAACGGTAGCAGGAAAATATTCTTGGATTACTGACCAAACTGACAAACCCCGACTGGAAAGAGAACTACCCAAATTAAAGCTGAGTAAATCTTTAAGGTAATCTAAATATTGTTGCCAGAGAGGATCGGTTAAACCTAACTGCGATCGCAATGCAGCCTTAGCAGCCTCGGGCGCACGAGTACCTAGAATCGCATCGGCTGGATCTCCTGGAGTTGCTCGCAGTAGTAAAAATACAATAGTTGCGATCGTCAACAACATTAAAGGCGCAAGCAACAAACGAATCAAAATGTAGGATTGTAGAGCTTTAGAGCGAGACATAATCAGCCATAATGAATAATCTTATTAGTTATAGCAGTCACTATTCTAATTTGAACAATCTGGAATCTGACTCAGTTACTTGTTAGTTGATTGACTATCTCGCCCGATATTTAACTCCTTCTTGCTCTTCTTCAGCTGTTTCCATAGAGATTTAATCCGCCGATAAGCGACCTCTGGAGGTAGTTTACCAGCAGTTTCTAGGTTACAAATGTAGCTAATTTTTTGGGCAAACTCCTGCAAATTAGAATTGAATATCAAGTTTTCTGGCTTTACTCTGCCGTGGTAAGAATGTCGTGGATGAAGAAAATCGTTTTTACTTTGATCGATTGTCATAGTTCGGGGGTGTATTTTAAAACCGATTAATAACTACTTTATGCTATGTCTCATTTTAACTTAACAATTTTTTACAATTACTGATATCAGCCGATTTTAATCAGAAGATTTTTTAAAGTTTTTTAAATGCTACGAGCAAACGCTACGATAGACAGGGTTTTATTTTTTTTTATCTTAACAAGGTTTTTGGGCTTTGTTAACCTATTCTTAACTTAGCTGTTACGGTTAACCCTTAATCAGCGCCATTACTATAACCGAAGTATGTCACAAGCAGCAAAACTATATGAAGGCAAGGCAAAAATCCTTTATGCCACCGAAGATCCAGAAATATTGCTTACTGTCTATAAAGATGATGCGACAGCCTTTAATGCCCAGAAGCGAGGGCAAATTAAGGGAAAAGGAGAGATCAATTGCCAAATCACGGCAGCATTATTTGAATGGTTAGGGACAAAAGATATTCTTACCCACTACCTTGATTGTCCTCAACCCAATCAAATGCGAGTCAAAGCAGTCACAATTGTACCGATCGAAGTAGTCGTCAGAAACATTGCCGCCGGCAGCTTATGCCGTCAAACAGGATTGCCAGAAGGACAAATATTAGCTACGCCTTTAGTGGAATATTACTACAAGAGCGATGAATTAGGCGATCCTTTATTGACTCGCGATCGCATATTTTTATTGAATTTAGTTACAGCAGAAAGATTGACAAAAATCGAAGAAATGGCGCGCAAAATCAACCAAAATTTGCAAAGTTTTTTCGACAAATGCAATATTACTTTGGTAGATTTCAAACTAGAATTTGGCATAGATAAGCAACAAAATCTGCTTTTAGCTGATGAAATAAGTCCTGATACTTGTCGCCTTTGGGATCAAAGTCAAGACGATCCGCAATCGAGGGTGATGGATAAAGATCGTTTTCGCCGAGATTTAGGTCAAGTAGAAAATGCATATCAAGAAGTTCAACAGCGAGTTTTAACTCAATTAAAGTTATAGACTTCCATAACAATTAAATTCAGTCTGTACTTTATCAACTATTTGACTTTAATAGTTCAATCTAGGTAAGCATAATTAATTTACACAATAGGGAACTTAGAACAGCGGAAATAGTCATGCTTTTTTGGTAGTTAATCGACCAGAACCCTTGAGGCTGGTAATTCATAGCTAACTGGCGATCGCTTGAATCTGTTCTCAAAATTAACAGAGGAAATTAATAACCTAACTATCGCTTATTGATTCCTAAGCAAGTATAGTGTTACTCCAGTCACCATATTCCAGACTCCGATCTAAAACCAGACTTACTTATTAGTCTGTTGTGAGTTAAATTGGTCACGACAAAAGTGTAATATACCGAACTCGTTTCAGCATATTACACTGGTCAAGTTCACAGTCTCAAGCAGGCGAAGCTTGTCTACTACTTGGTCAACCCAAAGCAAGATAATTACCAAAATTGTCTACTCGCATAGTTCTCTATCTGGTGTGTGGAAGTGTTTATTGAAGTGAAAAAATTGCGTCTATCTCCTACCTTACTTACAATCTTGGCA
>JBDKJC010000458.1:0-4061 GCA_039796815.1 Cyanobacteriota bacterium
TCGCTTTTTAGAATCGAGCGAATTGGAGCCATATACGAATAAAATTGCTAATTATCTCATTGCTATAATCATTTTTTTCACTGCCCTAAGCGTAGCTAATCTTAGTGCAGCATCCTGGGAATTGTTCCCGCGATTTATTAACGCCACTGAATTCAAACGTCTCGATCCTATTTATAACCAAGATCTGGGCTTCTATATCTTTCGTTTACCTCTGTTGGATAGCCTGGAAAATTGGTGGCTCACTCTTTTAATTGCTGGATTGGTTATATCGACTGTGGTGTATGTCTTCAAAGGTATTTTGCGCTTTGACTGGCAATGGAAAAACTTAGTAATTGAACAGCAATGGCAAAAATTCATTACCAAACCCATTAAAGTTCATCTTAGTCTATTGCTAGCGGCGATCGCGATCGATATTGCCGTAGACTTTTGGCTTGAGCGCTATGAACTACTTTATTCCTCTCATGGAGTAGTTTGGGGCGCAGACTACACCGATACCCATGCTCGTCTGTTTGCCTTTTGGGTGATGATTTTCGCTTCCATCCTGTTGGGAATCTGGCTAATTGCCGCTACCTGGTCAAATAGTTTGTTACGTCCTGTTTATGGTATCGGTGTGTATGCCCTAATCCTGGTGGCAGTCAATGGAACTTATCCTGTATTGCAGCAACGTTTCGTCGTCGAACCCAACGAGCTAGCCAAGGAAACTCCCTATATTAAACACAATATTAAGTTTACAAGAGAGGCTTACGATTTAGCAAAAATAAACAATCAAGATTATCAACTGGCTTCCTTAGACAATCCTAATGCTAATACCAATGTTTTGAGGGAAAACAAAGCCACCATCGACAATATTCGTCTTTGGGATTATCGCCCACTCTTAAGCACCTATCGGCAGCTACAAGAAATTCGTTTTTACTATCGCTTTAATGATATTGATGTCGATCGCTATATCCTCAACGGTGATTATCGTCAGGTCATGCTGTCGGCTAGAGAATTCGACTATACACAAGTCCCCTCCTCGGCAAAAACTTGGGTTAATCAAAGACTCAAATATACCCATGGTTACGGTTTAGTCATGAATCCTGTCAACGAAGTAACCCCCGATGGTTTACCCGTACTATTTGTCAAAAATATTCCCCCTATATCCCAAACGGATTTAAAAATTACCGAACCAGCAATCTATTATGGTGAACTCACCGATGATTATATCTACACAGGGATGAATACCTATGAGTTTGATTATCCCCGTGGTGATGAAAACGCTTTTACCAAATACGACGGCTTGGGAGGAGTCCCTTTAAACAACTGGTGGCGCAGATTAGCCTATGCTTACGAACAGGGTAGTCTTAAAATTCTAATTTCTAACTACTTTACCCCCAATTCCCGCATCCATTACTATCGGCAAGTTAGCGAAAGAGTGCATCATGTTGCGCCTTTTCTTAAATACGACAACGATCCGTATTTAGTCGTGGTTAACGGCAGACTAAAGTGGATAATTGATGCCTATACTACCAGCGATCGCTATCCCTATGCCGAAGCAGTGGCACACGAACAAGAAACCAAACTCATCACCGATCGGTACACTAACTATATTCGTAACCCCGTAAAAGTTGTAGTCGATGCCAAAGATGGCACGATGCAGTTTTATGTAGTGGACGAAAACGAACCGATCTTAGCAACTTACCGCAAAATATTCCCCCAACTATTTAAAAGTAGTGCCAGCATTCCCCCAGAAATTCAGGCTCACTTCCGCTACCCTCAAGATTTATTTGAAATCCAAGCCAAAATGTATTTGAGCTATCACGTCGAAGATCCCCAAGTATTCTACAACCGCGAAGACGACTGGCGATTCGCTACTGAACTTGAAGGCGATCAACAACAGCAGGTTGAACCCGATTATCTGATTATGAAGCTGCCAGGGTCAACTTCAGGAGAATTTGCTTTAATCTTACCCTTTACTCCCGTCAACCGCGACAATATGATTGCTTGGATGGCTGCCCGCTCAGACGGCTCTAATTACGGTAAACTAAACGTCTATGAGTTTCCCAAACAAGAGCTGGTATATGGCCCATTTCAAATCGAAGCCAGAATCGATCAAGCTCCAGAAATAGCCGAACAAATAACTCTTTGGAGTCAACGAGGTTCAAGAGTAATCCGTGGCGACATCCTAGTAATTCCCATCAATGGTTCATTGCTCTATGTCCAACCCCTTTATCTCAGCGCCGAACAGGGAGAATTACCCGAACTTACCCGAGTTATCGTCGCTTATGACACGGAAATAGTCATGACTCCCACCCTAGAACAATCCCTCGCTGCAATATTCGATCGAGTTCCGCCTGGATTAATCGACTCTGATATTCCTGCGGTTAATTCTGCTTCTGGAGAATCAGCATTAAAGATCTATCAGCAAGCTCAAGAAGCTCTACAAAAAGGAGACTGGGTAAACTATGGCCGTTATCAACAGCAGTTACAAGATATTTTGCGGGAATTAAATTAGTAGTGAGATCGCATCTTTAAAACACAACTAAAGTAAAATCCCCATCTTGTGCAAAAATACTTTGTAGTTACAATGTAAATATGAGCGAGATAGCTTTCGATTGGGATAATCAAAAAGCCAAAGTCAATGAACGAAAACATGGGGTTTCCTTTGAAGAAGCACAAACTGTGTTTTATGATGAAAATGGACGCTTGCGCTATGACTCAGATCACTCTCTAAACGAAGAACGGTACATCCTCTTAGGCATTAGCAGCTTACTACGTCTTTTGGTCGTGTGCCATACTTACAGAGAGAAAGAAAGCAATATTCGGATTATTTCAGCCCGCAAAGCAACTAAGCAAGAGATTAAACAATACCACAGCTTTTTATGATGAAAGATGAGTACGATTTCTCTGACTCAGTTCAGAATCCATACTTCAAGAAGCTGAAGAAGCAGGTGACGATTAGGCTTGAAGAAGAAGTTATAGATTATTTCAAGGATTTATCTCAAGAGATGGGAATTCCATATCAGAGTCTTATAAATCTCTACCTCCAAGACTGTGTGCGATCGCAGAAAAAGTTATCGCTTGAGTGGGTGCAAAATGCCTAATTAAGTTAGCATCAATCGTTGCGACAATGCAAATGTTATGAATTTTTTTAATCAAGCCGATTTTGAAGTACGGTGCGAGTGGGGACAAAAGGGAATTTTACAGCTAGCTTCGACGAGTGACGCGATCGTTATTGTAGATGTTCTCTCATTTTCAACATGTGTTGAAATTGCTAATAGCCGAGGTGCGATCGTTTTCCCTTATCAGTGGAACGATGAGTCTGCTAAAGCATTTTCTCAATCTGTTGGGGCAGAATTGGCAGAGAAACGTGGTAGTGGACGTTATTCGTTGTCTCCAACTTCACTAATTTCTCTCGATCCAGGAACTCGCTTGGTTCTTCCTTCCCCAAATGGTGCATCCTTGAGCTTGGCAAAAACAGAGACTCCAACCTTAGCTGGATGTTTAAGAAATTGTCGAACTGTCGCTTTAGCTGCAATGAACTATGGACGGCGAATTTCTGTGATTCCAGCAGGAGAGAAGTGGAGTGATGGTAGCCTTCGTCCTGCCTTTGAAGATTTTATTGGAGCAGGAGCAATTCTTAGTTATCTTGAGGGCAACTTGTCACCAGAAGCACAATCGGCGATCGCAGCATATCAAGGTGTTCGTCAATCTCTGGAAAGTCTGATAAAGCAGTGTGGTTCTGGTCGAGAACTAATCGAGCGAGGATTTGAGCAAGATGTCGATCTAGCATTGAAAATAAATGTCAGCGATTGCGTGCCTACGTTGCTTGATGGGGCATACGCAAATGACACAAGATATTGGAAATAGACTTCTAAAACGAGGTCATAAGCAAAAGCGATCGCCTGAGTTGTTTCCGTTACTACTTATCATTTCAGTTAAGATCTAAAAAGATTAAAAATGCAAGTACAGCAAATGATTATAGCAACCACAGCAGCTACAGAAACGACACAGCAGTTAAAAAGCGCGATCGCTACCTATAAAGATCGAGTAGATTACCTCGAAATTCGAGTTGAACAAAG
>JBDKJC010000459.1:0-4050 GCA_039796815.1 Cyanobacteriota bacterium
TTCAGCTTCCCAATACTTGAGCTTCAACAGATGTTCAGTCAAACGCAGCAATAAACTTTCTACAGCCCGCTTTTGACTTTTGCCCATATCGTCAATTTCTTCAATTAGGTTATCCCAATCAACCTTTAAATAATTTTTATTTTTGAGATTTTCAACCATTGTTTGAGTCCACAAATAATAGTCTTCTTCATATTTCACATTAGTCATTTGCTTTTAAGAAATAGCTGCGTATGCCTTGTGTTCCAGCGTTTTTCACTTCACGACGTACTTTTACATAATGAGTATTATACTGTTCTCTAAAAGTTGTTACCGAGATTCAATTTTTTATCATTTTTAATCTAGGTCTTAGCAAAGCTATACTTGATTGAATTACACGCTCGCCATTCTGATTTATGGGAGAAATGGCAATTTATCAACAAAGCAAAATTATGTATTAAGAAAGTTTTTATTTAGATTAGCTGTATTGTCAAAACGTCGTATAATACCTGCCCATCCATTGTCTTTCATAACTATCTCAGTGTAGTTGCCTGATGTGTAGGCTTCAATCACATTTTGCCAAAACTGTTTAGCAATCAAATTTGTATGAGCTTGATAGATCTCCCAGCGTCCACGGAATAAGTCCAAGATCTGAAACGCGACTTGACGACCAATCCCTTGTTTACGATACTTCCGCAAAATAAAGAATTCTGCCAGGGCGTATTGACTATTCACAAGACAGGTAGATTGATTAACTAACGCAAATCCAGCAAGTTTATCATCAACTCTTACTAGAAAAGGATAACGGTTAGATTCCACCCAATAATAATCTAAGTATGAATAACCAAAATAGCCATGCTCATCTAGGTCGGTGTTCGCAAACTCTGAAAAGTCGTATTGATAAAGCTCCATCATCCGCTGAATGATGCTTTTGTCATAGATAAGAGCAGGCAGAACCTCGATACGCATTATAGATTGCCCTTTAGAGAAAATATAGATAAACTTTCTTAACAAAGTTAGTCATTTAAGCTTTTAGCTTCAAGTTTTTGTAACTTAAATGCTACTGAATACGGGCGAGTTTGACCATTTTGTAACTGTCTTTCGTTTTCAGCTAGATTAAATCGTTCTTCTGTAAGTCTTGGTTCTTCAAAATCAATAATTGTAAATCCAGTAGATTTAAAGGCTTTCCAATAATCAGAAAGTGGTCGATGAAACCAAATAAATTCGGAAGTAAAATGTTTCCAAGGCGGTTCAATAAATTTTTGACGTTCAAAATAAGGAAAATTCCAATTATATTGAATCTCCTTATTATTCTCGGAAGCTTTGGCTTTACCTTGAGGAAAGCAGGGATGGGAAAAGATTAGAACTGCATAACCATTAACTTTTAACACTCTATTAAAAGCATT
The DNA here is from genome assembly GCA_039796815.1 of Cyanobacteriota bacterium. Classification (GTDB taxonomy): domain Bacteria; phylum Cyanobacteriota; class Cyanobacteriia; order Cyanobacteriales; family Xenococcaceae; genus Waterburya. Next base: position 1,383 of record JBDKJC010000459.1, read on the forward strand.
CATTGCGCCTTCTAGATCTGGCACATCCATAAGTACATAATTGGCTACAATTAAATCAAAATATTGATCGGATAGTTTTTCTAGTTTTGAACAATCATCGACAATAAAATCAATGGTCAGATTTCTTTGTGCAGATTTTTCTTGAGCGATCGCAATCATGTTTTCAGATAAATCTATCCCCGTAACTACTGCACCTTGAGTAGCTAATTGACAAGAAAGATAGCCTGTACCGCAACCAGCATCAAGATACAGTCAAATTTTGTATTTCTCCGCTAAATTTCCTTAAAATAGGGTCAGAATTCAAAATGCGGTTACTATCTCCATTTTCTCCTACCTGAATATCCCAATCAGCAGCAACTCTATTCCAAAATTCCCGTACTTCTTGATTCAAATTGTTCATGATTGACCAAAAACTTGCTACTTCAGCAAACATTATAACGGACGACTCATGTTCTCGGGAAAACCAAGAATAGCTCGATTACACTATTCGCTTAGGCATACATAATAATGCTTTTAATGCTTTTTTCTAGATTTGACATCCTCCTGGGCGTGAACGCACAGTGAGCTATCAATAATAAACAAAAGTTTAAGAAAATTGTTATTTGCTGTTTCGTTGCGAGTTAAGGTAGTGACTTAATAAAATTATTCGGTCGTTTCCCCAAAAAAGTTCACCCGAAGCAATAAATGTTGGAACACCAAATACTCCGACATGAATAGCAGTATTGATTATTTTATCCAGTTGCTTCACCGTATCTTTCGCCTTAAGAGCAAGTTTAAAATCAATAGAAGAAATACCACATGATTCAGCAAGAGTAATGCATTTTGTTTCATTAATTTCTGATAGGGAATCCTGAAACATTGCTGAGAACAAAGAGCGACTATATTCTTCTACCTTACCAAAACACTTTGCTACCGTACATGACAGTGCCAGTAATTCCGAGTCGAAACTTATTCGCCCACGAGGTTCAAGATAAGGGACTCCATAAAATTTAGCCCACCGCTTTGCATCAAGTTCACGATATGTCCATTCGTATTGTCCAGATACGGGTTTTCCCTCAAATGGATTATTTTTTCGCTGGGCAATGAGCCTTACACTGTTAATAGGATGCCAGTCTACGTGATAGCCAGTCTCTTGTTCAAGAGCATTAATTTGAGTAGAAGCAAGATATGAATAACGACTGCCAATCGAGTAGTAAAAATCAATGTTTTTTATCTTGGCATTTTTCATATGACTAGCTAGCCTATTACATTCATGACAAGATTATCATGAATTGAGAATAGACTATTAAATAGGATCGGGAACTTGCGCCACGATATGTTTACCAATTTCAATCGAAGCAGTAGCAGCAGGGGAGGGAGCATTACAGACATGTAGTGCTTGATTGCCCTTAACAATTAAAAAATCATCTACCATTAAGCCATCATTTTTTAAAGCTTGCGCTCTTACTCCTGCTGGGGTGGGTACTACATCTTGGGCTTGTACTTCAGGAATTAATCTTTGTAAACTACGGACAAAAATTGCCTTACTATAGGAGCGGATCATCTCCTGGATTCCTTCGTTATAAAATTTCCCTGCCAGTTTCCAAAACCCAGGATAGGTCATGGTATCTAAGAAGTCTTTAAGCTCAAAATCAAACTTATTATAAGCCTCTCGTTTAAAGCCTAAGACAGCGTTTGGCCCAGCATGGACGCTACCATCGATTCCTGGGGTAAAATGCACTCCTAAGAAGGGAAAATTAGGATTTGGTACGGGATAAATTGCCCCATTAACCAAATATTTTTTTTCATGAGTTAGCTCATAATATTCTCCTCTGAAAGGGACTATTTTGGCTGGGGGTTTTTCCTTGGCTAATTCTGTCAAGCGATCGCTATATAATCCCCCACAGTTAATTAAAAATTCTGTTTGATATTCTTCTTTAGTTGTTTCTATGACATAACCTTCTGAAGTGAATTTAATCCCCGTAACTTCAGTATTTGGAAGTAGATCGACACCTTGTTCTTTGGCGATCGCTGCGTATTGCTGGCAAACCTGTTTATAATCGACTATTCCCGTTGATTTAACCCAAATTCCCGCTAAACAATTAACATGAGGTTCAATTTCTTGTACTTGCTCTTTACTAATCTTTTTAATCTCAAGCCCATTAGCTAATCCCCTGTTGTAGAGATTATCTAATAGAGGTAATTCATGCTCTTCTGTCGCCACGATAACCTTGCCACATATCTTATAATCGATATTATGCTGCTCACAAAAATCTACCATCGAGCGATTACCATTACGGCAGAGTTTGGCTTTGTAACTCCCTGGTTTGTAGTAAATACCCGAATGAATTACACCGCTATTGTGTCCTGTTTGATGAGCAGCCCATGATGCTTCTTTTTCTAATAAAGCTATCTTAGCAGCAGGAAAACGTTGACTCAGAGCCATCGCCGTAGACAAGCCAACAATTCCGCCACCGATAATAGTATAGTTATACATAATATGTATGATTAATATTAATAAGCTACGTTCAAATTAATTTTGGTTCAATTAATCAAAGCTTTAAACAAAACAAGAAATAAGGGATGAAGATTAATTCCTCCTCATCCCTCATCTTTAACTTGATATCTTGTTAGAGTGCTACAACTTCGGTGGAAACACCCATATTTTTCAGCATCTCACTAATTTCTT
>JBDKJC010000460.1:0-4048 GCA_039796815.1 Cyanobacteriota bacterium
TTAGGAATATAACTTGGGGGCGAAGCCGAGTAAATAGGGTACATACATACCCCAATTATTTAAGCAGTTAAATAAAAAAGACGGACATTACACCACGACTTTCTGATTCTCTAAAACTTATAGTCATATAGTCATTCCAATTAATTTCCTTATGGTAGTTTTGTATTGATAATCAGGTCAAATATTACTTGCTACTGCGATGCGACCCTAAAGGGTACACCTTCGGATAAGCGAGTCCTTTAGGGCTACTTGCTACTTTTCTCGGAAATCGTCTGGTTGTTATTTGAAATGACTATAATGGCGATCGCTTCAGCAAGCGAGACATGATTTCTGTAGGGGTGAACGAGCGTTGCCCCCGACGATGTATCTGTGATGAATATCGTTTAGTTTGCTATGAGAATCGGCGTTGCTGAATCGAGATACGATTTTTTGACATGGTTGTATTTTATTGAATCAAAAAAGCTAATAGCTGATAGCTAAGACCAGTAACCTTTTGCAATTCATCCTTTTAATCAGCAACGCCTGAGAATTTAGAGGAGAATTAGGAGCTGGTAGGGTTCAAGCACTAACTTTTGGATAGCTGAAATTGTTTTACCAGAGACGAGATCGGTAAATATTTTACGCATTCCTAGTAGTCTTAATTGTTTAGCCATAATTTCCTGTTCGCGATCGCTAAAATTAGCCAACACGAGAACATTTTGTTCCTGCTGAGAACGAAAATAACCAAAGATGCAGTCATTACCTGTATAAATAATTTCTGTTTCTCCACGGCTAAAAGCTCGATTTTGCTGGCGAATTTGAATTAACTTAAGCAATCCAAGATAAATCTGTCCTGGAATAGTCGAGCTATCTTTCCTTTTTAACGCCCGTTCATCATCAAATGCCGAACGGTGTACCCAGCGACTGTCTCCATCTTTTTCTGGCGAATCGGTATAAGTATAGTTGTTTAAAGTCCCGATTTCATCTCCTAAATAGATTAGAGGAATACCGCCGATGGTTAAAATCACCCCGTGTAACAATAAGATGCGTCGTACTGCTAGATCGATCTCCTGGCGATGATTTTCATCCGTTAAATTCTCCAGACCACACAGGGATGCAGTAGTACCCGCAATCCTGGCTTCTCCTGTTTCGGGCTTTTCTTGAAAAGGTAAACCTTTGGCAAAACTGCCTGCAAATCGACCAGTAAAAAATTCGGTTAAAAACTTTCGATGATCGTAAGGATTAATTTGCAAGTCTCGCATATCATCATCGGCGATCGCCCAACCAATATCATCGTGGCAGCGAATATAATTGACCCAAGCACAGTCTTGAGCGATGGTAAAGCGCTTTGACATTCCATGACTCAGTAAACGAACATTTCTCACGGCTAAGGCATCCCATAACAGTGCCATCAATTGCGGGTTATAAGACAAGGGGCATTCTTCTTGACTGATATAGCGAGTGACTTCATCGGGATGAACGATCGCTTCTGACTTAAACGCCATTGCCGGGGCCGCGATTTTCACAATTGTATTAAAGGCCTGAATGAGTAAATGTGCTTCGGGCAAATTTTCACAACTTGTGCCTAATTTTTTCCAGAGAAATGCTACTGCATCCAAACGTAAAACTTCTACGCCAATGTTCGCCAAAAACAACATTTCTTCGGCCATGCCACTGAAAACTACAGGATTTTCATAGTTTAAATCCCACTGATAGTTACAGAAGGTTGTCCAAACCCATTTACGAATCTTATTTTTATAAGTAAAGCAGCCTGGACGTTCGTCAGGGAAGACTGAATTAACGGTTCTTTCAAAAGCATTAGGCTGTTCTCGATTTGGATACATCCGATAATACTCTTGATATTCTTCATTTCCTGCTAAGGCGCGTTTTGCCCACTCATGTTCGTCGGAAGTATGGTTAAACACAAAATCAACGACTAAGCTAATACCATGCTGTCTTAATTCTGTAGCTAACTGTGATAATTCTTCCATCGTACCCAAAGCGGGATTGACTTCTTGATAGCTACTAACGGCATAACCACCGTCATTATCGCCTTCAGGACATTTAAATAAAGGCATCAAATGCAGATAGGTAATACCCAACTCAGTTAAATAAGGAATGCGATCGCGAATTCCTTGGAGGTTACCAGCAAACAAGTCAACATAGCACATTACCCCTACCATACGATTGGATTGATACCATTGAGGATCTGCTTGACGCATTACGTCTAAAGCCTTGAGGTCGTCAGATCTGGCTAACCACATCGAAGTAGCCGAAGCTAAAATATTTTCTAAATGGTAAAAGAAATCGTACTGATTGCCATAAAGTTGATACAGCAGTTGAAACAAGCGGGGGAAATGAGTATTAATGCGTTCTAAATAACCCTGCCATTCTACTGTATCAACGTGGTCGCAAAAACGTTCTTCTAGTCTCGGTAACAAACGCGACAACGAAGTAGCACTCCGCTTTTTCCAAGAATCAACTTGACCCATAGATATAATAACGATCCTGTTTATCAATCAAATACATCAAATACTTATATTGTCAGTTTTTTAGCTGCAATTGTAATTACCTGGTCAAATATTCATAGATAATTGAGCATCGATCGCCAAAATATAGAAAGAGCGATCGCCATAGTTAAAGAAATATTTGAGCGATTAATTCTCAAGTGAAGTCAAAAGCTTAAAGCCTAGAGCCTTAAGAATCAAGATATAATCTACTTAGAGTAGCTGTTTATAAACTGTTTAACAACATTATCTTATGAGTAATAATCCCGTGACCAACGCCTTCTTTTTTGGCAGAGCATTAGCTGAGATTATGAGCGAAAAGCTCGAAGAATCTTTTACCAATACCATGAGTGACTTGGGTAAATTTGATGCCGAACAACGCGAAAATTTACGGCAGTTTATGGAAGAAGTGCAGCTAAGAGCAGAACGCGCATCAGGAACAACTGTTTATCCTAACAGCAGTAATAATGGCAGTCGTACAAGTACTAGTTCCTATCGAGGCGTGAACATTGATATCAGCAGCACTAACTCTGAAGATCTCCAGACAATGCTGGATCAGCTCAGAGCTGAAATTGCTACATTGAGGACAGAATTAAAGAAATATCGCTAATTGACTAATAGCTTTTAGCTCTAAGCTCTAAGCTTAGAGTTATTGTGACTAGATTAGATCTCTTATCCCCAATAGCTAGAGAGTAAGAATATTTTGAACACTGTTTTGAACTCTACGACTAAAATTATTACTTATCCAGTTGTTGAAACCTTTCATTCTTTGCAAGGAGAGGGTTATTGGACAGGAGTAAACGCCTTTTTTATTCGTTTAGGAGGATGTGATGTTCATTGTCCTTGGTGTGACACTAAACACTCCTGGAATCCTCAACGTCATCCCCAGCAGTCGGCACGAGATTTAACACTCATCGCTCAAGCAGTTAATCCCGCGATCGTCGTGATTACTGGTGGAGAACCGTTGATGCACGATTTGTTCTCTTTAACTACAGCCCTGAAGAATGCAGGATTACAGGTTCATTTGGAAACTTCTGGCGCTCATCCCTTAACGGGGAATTTCGATTGGATTACATTTTCGCCCAAGCAGTTTAAAGCACCTCATTCTAGTATTTACGATCGCGCTAGTGAATTAAAAGTTATAGTCACTGGTGAATATGATTTGAAATGGGCAGAACAACAGGCGTGTTTAGTTCCTAAGTCTACTTTTTGTTACCTACAGCCTGAATGGAACTCTCCTCAGAGTAAAAATTTGATTTTTGAGTATATTTTGCAACATCCTCACTGGCGTATGAGCCTGCAAACACATAAACTATTGGATATTCAGTAGCGAGTCTCCTCAAGCGGGAGCAAAATAGCGAGTATGTAGATAACCAGCATTGAATGGGAAATGAAGTTGGGTAATTAGACCCCGAAACTCTGGATATTAATGTTCAATGTTTAATGTTCAATTGAGCTTGTTTTTGGCATTTCGTCGCTCTGAGTCAAATTAAATCGTGGAAAAGTGGACGAATCCAGATTTTTGCCTTACAAAACAGAGAGAAACAAATATTTGACTATTT
>JBDKJC010000461.1:0-4043 GCA_039796815.1 Cyanobacteriota bacterium
AAAAGACCAATCGGTCTTAAAATTAGATGTCAAAAGCACAACAAACAAAAGCCCGCATTATTCATCAAGCAGCAGAGTTGTTTAATCTTAAAGGTTATGCAGGTTCTTCGATTACCGATATTATGCAGGCTACGGGATTAAAAAAAGGAGGAATTTATAATCATTTTGCCAGTAAGGATGAACTGGCATTAGCTGCGTTTGATTATGCAGAGAGTCTTCTGAGTAAAAGGATTTGGAGTGTGGTGAAAACTAAGCGTAATGCGATTGAACGGTTACAGGCATTGGTAGCTAGTTACTTAATTTATATCGACGATCCGCCTATTGTTGGAGGTTGCCCAATTTTGAATACAGCGATCGAAACTGATGATACAGATTCTCCTTTGCGCGATCGCGTCTTAGAAGCAATGAATTCTAGTCGCAGCTTAATTGTCCGTATTGTACAAACAGGGATTAAAAAAGGGGAAGTACGAGCAACCGTTGAACCTGACACTGTTGCCACGATTATTTTTTCTACTTTGGAAGGGGCGATTATGATGAGTAAATTGGAAAGAAATCCTATTCATTTACAAAGAGTTGTAGCCCATTTGCAAAGTTATATTCAAAATAATCTAGTTTAGGCTTTGTTTGTATGACATAAATACTTATAACTACTGCATAGCTTTGGGAATAATAAAATTGTCAGTCAATTTTTAATTTTCTTTTTAAGTTATGAATCGTGTTATTGTATTTATTTTTTTACTAGTTTTGTTGATATTAATATATGTTTTATTTCAACAAATTCAACAGCAGAAAAGCAGTAAAAGTAAATATAAACTCGATCGCAGTTTAGACAAACAGCTTTTAACCATGCTAGGAGGAGACAAAAAAGCTGCTTTAAGATTGCTAAGATATGTCCGTAAAAACAATCCTGGAAAAAGTTATCTTTGGTATCACGAAAAAGTAATTAGAGATCTTGAAAGAGATAGAAGATATTAAATAAACAGTTAAGCAAATGATACTTCGCTATAAAAGCCCTATTTTGTGAGATAAAAAAGACCGATCGGTTTGTAAACATAGCTATTAATTAACAATGAAAGTAAAACCATTAGAAGTAACACTAGACTTACCAATTAAAACCTATGACATTGATTTTGCTGGAATTGTCAGCAATATTGTTTATATTCGCTGGTTAGAAGATTTAAGACTAAAAATGTTCGAGTATCATTTTCCGATAGAAAAGTTAATGTCAAAGGGATACTGTCCAACTGTGAATTCAACCGAAATCAAATACCAAAAAGCTTTGCGGTTAGGCGATCGCCCTGTAGGTAAAATGTGGATGTCCCAATTAGGACGTTTACGCTGTAGTGTACAAGCAGAGATTTATCTGGGACAAGAAATAGCTGCGATCGCAACTCAAGTAGGATTTTTTATGAGTTTAGAATCTATGCGTCCAATGGCTATACCTGAAGAAATTAAAAATATTTACGCTGAATCTAATTAATTTTTGCAAGTACCGCTTGCAAATTTGAGAGATAGTTGTTATTTTGAAGCTTAAAAGAAAGTATTGCTTGCATAATATTGATTATTTAAAGAGGAAAACATGAATTTATCTCTACAACTGTTATTTCATGGTGCAATTGTTCTATTAATCGGTTCATTATCGGGAATTCCTTACGGTTCAGCTATTACCAATAAAAAAGACGAAGAAGTTATACGGGCATGGCGAGTCGCTCATTCAGGACTATCAATGGGAGGAACAACGATGATTGCTTTTGCTGCTGCGATTAATCAATTAGAAATAAGTGCGATCGCCTTATCAATTTTAGTTTGGTCTTCTGTCATTTCTGGGTATGGATTTTGTCTTGCTTTGACCTACGGTGCTTGGGTAGGGCATCGTGGACTTTCTCTTGGACAAACTATTGAGAACAAAATTGTTTACCTGGGCAACATGGTAGGTGCTACTAGCTCGTTAGTTAGTACTTTGGCATTGATCTTTGGCTGTTTACAGTCGATGAATATTGTTAGTTAAGTAGGGGCGATTCACGAATCGCCCCTACAGGGTTTATATGTACCAATTTTGGTTCGACTTATAAAACGAAAAATCAGTAGTTTCAATAAGCTACAACAACAAACAAATAAACCCTTTTCCCTTTGACCTTTAACCCTTTCCCAGTCCTTATAGATCAATAAGTACATAACATCAGTTGATAATCAGGATGTACATATGTTGAACATTAACAATCCAGTAGCGATCGCCTGTGCTTCGGGTGGTTTTAAGACCATATTTATTCATGGTGTATTGAGTGCTTTGGAAGAGGCGAATATCAAGGCAGATGCCTATGCTTCCGCTTCAGGTTCAGTAATACCTAGTGCTTGGGCAGCTATTAGTAAAGCCAGAGAGTCAGGGATGAAATATTGGTTGGAAGGTTTAAAAGTTTATCACCAGACCAAAAGTATGAGTCAGCTATGCCTGGGTGGAATTTCTTACTTTAATGCTGGAGGTAGGGAACAACTTTTTGAATCAAATCAGCCCGATTTTTATATTGCTACCAGTGCAGTAACTAGTAAAGAGGCTGCCGAACAAACCCAAGGAAGACAAGCCAGGAGATTAGGTAAAAAACTATTAGTATCAGCTGGACACAAAGATCGTAGTTGGGTAGACGAACATTTAAAACTTGCTCTTTTTAGTCGTGGCAGAAATGATCATCTAGTTCTCGATCATAATAATTTTCACGAGATTGCTTATGCTTCCCATAGAATGCTGCATAACTATGACATACCAGCATGGATTAATAACCAGCCTTATATAGATGCTTCCTATACTTGCGTTTGCCCTGCATTGGAAATGGTTGAACAAGGATATCAAACAGTAATTGCGATCGCCACTGAAGCAGGTAACTTTTATCGAGATTTATTTCAATCGCAAGTTATTCCTACACAGTACCAACAAGTACCAATACGTATAATTCAGCCAGATATAAATCCCAAGGATATGGGTGTAGATGTTTTTCAAGCTACGCCCGAAGGATTAGCTGCTGTTTATCAACATGGTTTAGATAAAGGCAGAGAGTTTTTAACATAACTAAATAATTAGGATGGAGGATTTAACTATGAAAATAAACTCATTATATGTTTCTGTAAAAGACCGCGATCGGGCTAAAGATTTTTATCAAAATATTATCTTTGAGTGTAAACCTTCATTAGAAACAGATCGTTTTGTGTTCTTCAATATTGATGGATTTTTATTTGGTCTTTTCGATCCCATGGTTACTGGTGAAAAAGTTCAATATGGTAACAATACAGTGCCTACTATTGAAGTAAATGAGATTGAGAGTTTATATCAACGCCTAACTACAGCAGGCTTGAAAACAATACTTCCTCTACAAGAAGTAAATGGAACAAAAATCTTTCAAGTTGAAGATACAGAAAATAATATTCTTGAATTTTATCAATGGATTTGAGTCAGTAGTTAATAATCATAAAGAGTTTTTTTGTAACTAAATTAAATACGGAGAATTAAAACGATGCAGCAAAGTAAAAATTGGTTATTGTCAATCTTAATTTTGAATATTGCTATTACCAGTCTTCACTACACCGATAACGCCATTTTCGTGAATCAATATCCCGAACCACAATGGTTTACAACCTCTGGTGTATTAATTACTTGGATAATAATGACTCAGATTGGAATTATCGGTTATTGGCTTTATAACAGACAAAATTATTGGTTAAGTTATTTCCTTTTAGGTCTTTATGCTGGAACGGGGTTATCTGGTTTCGCTCATTATTTTTATGGTGAACTATCGCAGTTTTCTCTAAAGATGCATACCTTAATTTGGACTGATGTAATTGCAGGGTCAACAGTAGTTGCATTTCTAACTTGGTCACTATTAATTGCTCAAGAATGGCGTACAACTGAGGAGATACAAAAATGAACATAGCCAACAAAAATAAACCTTTACTAATTGCGATCGCCATCAGTCATTACTGCGAAAAGGTTCGCTGGGCAATGGATTACTTAGACATTGAATATGTAGAAGAAAATCATGCATCGCCATTTCATC
>JBDKJC010000462.1:0-4039 GCA_039796815.1 Cyanobacteriota bacterium
CTTTGTAGATTAGATTCAACCTGGGAATTAACTGCTGCTAAATTTGCTTGCTCACAAGCTTCTTTTGACTGCTGTTCAGCTTTTTCGAGCAGAGCTAAATCTGTCTCTAGATCAAAAGGACGAACATTATTTAAACTACCAATGGTCTTCAAATTCAAAAGAGATAGAGAAATGGTAGTTTCGGGGGTAATTTTTTCGGGAGATGCAATTGCAGCGCAATCACCACCTGTTACCCCAGACATAGAACCCATAAAACCTTCTAGCCAAGAGTTAATATTTAAGGGTTCTCCTGAAGTTGCTAGTCGATAAGCCACCACATAAGTTTCATCGTTAACTTTGACTGTCTGACCTTGAGTGTAATAAATATTGTCATAGATACCAGGAGCAAAAAGATTAGTCCAAGACTTCATTAAGTCTGCCATTTCATACTGACCACTAATTGCTATTTGTCGCCAAGAATTATCTAAATCTTTTAATTGCCTGGTTAGAGGTGCTTGTTTACCAGAAATTAGCTCCTGAAAATCATTAGCTAGACATTTTTGACTATAAGTAAAGGCAGAAGTTACTATAGCTAGAAATAGCGCTATTTTTCGCATAATTAATCGTTCTAATACGAGCTAAATAATATTTGCACTCAAGATAGCCTAGGTAATCTGCTTCGCCCACTGTGGTTTTACCAAAAAAGCTTTTAGCTTTTAGTTATTAGCTTTTAGCTATAAAGATTACTTGAAGAATAGGTATTACTAATTTTTTTTAGAAAATGCCATTACCCCTTGCCATAAGATAAAATAAACGACCTGGTTAGCTGAATAAAAAGGAAGACTTCATGGAAGACAAGCATATGTTAATGATTCCTGGGCCCACTCCAGTCCCAGCGAAAGTATTGGTTTCTTTAGGCAAGCATCCCATCGGACATCGTAGCGGTGATTTTAGTCAAATTATTGCCGAAATCAATCAAAATTTAAAATGGCTACATCAAACTAAAAACGAAGTACTTTCCCTTAACGTATCAGGTACGGGGGCAATGGAAGCGGGTATGATTAACTTCCTTAGCCCTGGCGATCGCGTTTTGGTTGGTGTTAATGGTAAATTTGGCGATCGCTGGGCGCAAATCTGCGAAGTGTTTGGCATGAACACCGAACGAATTACTGCGGAATGGGGTAAGCCATTGGATACGGAAGAAATTCGCACTAAGTTAGAAGCGGATACTAATAAAGAAATTAAAGCGGTAGTAATTACCCACTCGGAAACTTCTGCTGGGGTACTCAACGATCTAGAAACAATCAACAAGCACGTCAAAGCTCACGGTGAAGCTTTAATTATTGTCGATGCTGTTACCAGTTTGGGTGCCTATAATATCCCCATCGATGAGTTGGGATTAGACGTAGTGGCATCTGGTTCGCAAAAAGGCTATATGATCCCCCCAGGCTTAGGCTTTATTTCCGTCAGTGACAAGGCTTGGAAGGCATATGAAACCAGTAAGTTTCCTCGTTTCTATATGGACTTGGGTAAATATAAAAAAGCCAACGCTAAAAATAGCAGTCCCTTTACTCCTCCCATCAACCTGATGTTTGGATTACAAACTGCTTTACAAATGATGCAGCAAGAAGGTTTAGAAAATATCTTTGCTCGTCATCTACGCCTAACTAATGCTACCCGCGCTGCTGCTAAAGCAATGGGGTTAAATCTCCTCGCACCTGACAATGCAGCCAGTACTGCGGTAACGGCGATTATGAGCGATGATGCAGAGGCAATCAGATCTACCATGCGTCAGAAATACGATATTGCTCTAGCTGGAGGACAAGATCATCTTAAAGGTAAAATCTTCCGTATTGGTCATCTAGGCTTTGTTAGCGATCGCGATATCTTAACAGTCATTGCTTCCCTAGAAGCGACTCTCACTGAACTTGGTCACGATTTTGAAGCCAAGTCTGGAGTTAAAGCTGCTGCTGCTGTACTTTAGTCCCTGCGGATTTTTGTCCGTTAGTAGAAAATATTGTAAGTCTCTCAACGGTGAGGGACTTTTTCTTTTTAAATTCAGTTTAAATCAGACAACCATAATTTAATTTGACTTTGGCGATCGCTATAAATTTTTATTTTTAGTGGTACAATAAAAAGTACAATAACTAAACCAAATCATGGATATTTTAAGTGCGAGTCAAGCAAGAGCGAATTTGTTTAAACTACTGGAACAAGTGAATCAAGATAATAAGCCATGCATCATCACCTCACGCCGAGGAAATGGAGTTTTAATTGCCAAAGACGATTGGGAAAGCATTCAGGAAACACTTTATCTTCAATCTATACCAGGTATGAGAGAATCTATCCTTGAAGGAATGAATACTCCTTTGTCAGAATGTGTTTCTGAGTCAGAATTAGAGTGGTAAAGCTTGAATGGCAACTCAAGTTTACGAAACAAGCTCAAAAAGATGCCAAGAAAATTGCTACATCTAACTTAAAGCCTAAAGCACAGCAGCTTTTGTCAATTCTCAAGGAAAATCCTTTTGCTAATCCTCCAAGTTACGAAAAGCTACAGGGAGATCTTAAAGGAACATATTCCAGACGTATAAATGTGCAACATCGCTTAGTGTATGAGGTTATTGATAGTGAAAAGACTGTCAAAGTCATCCGAATGTGGTCTCATTACGGCGAATAATTATGTAAAGCGCGATCGCTTTTCCATCTCTACACATAAAAAATGCGATCGCCTCACCATAAAATTTCAGACTCTAATGAGGTTAAGACAAATGTTATATTAAGTTGGTAAGATCGACTGAATTTTAACCATAATGCAAAGTTCATATAGATTAAAAGCTAATGAATTGGATGAAAAATTCATAGCTGGTTTGAAAGAGACTTACAAAGATAAAGATATTGAAATTATTATTTATGAAGTAAATGAAACGGAATATCTACTTCAGTCTGACGTAAACAGACAAAGATTAATGCAAGCTAAGACTAATGTTGAGAACAAGACTAATTTAGTTGAAATTGATTTAGAAGACTTGTAATGAGCAAAAGAATAGTCTTTGAATCGTCTGCGTTTGCAGATTTTAACGACTGGGTTAAGTTAGATAAAAAAATACATCGCAAAATTATCGAATTGATCAAAGATATTAATCGCCATCCTTTTCAGGGTTTGGGAAAACCAGAAGCACTGAAACACGATCTTAGTGGTTATTGGTCGAGAAGAATAGATCGCGAACATCGCTTAGTTTATAAAGTGACTAATGAGGAAATAATTATATTGTCTTGTAAATACCATTATGGCTAGAGATTAAGAGCGATCGCATTTTCATCTCTACACATAAAAAATGCGATCGCGTTTACAACAAAACACTGGCGCGATCGCCAAATATCGATGTGATCACAAGCACTAAGGTTGCTTTTTTAAATTGTAATACTAAGTAAAACACTAAAATTATATTTTAAAAAGCTATGAAAAAAGTCATCACTTCAATATTTGTCTTTTCCCTAACAGCTACTTCCGTTTCAGCTCAAGAGTATATTGATATGTCAGCCTTTGGTCAAATAAATCAAGGTGTTCAAACCCTTTTAGCTTCAAAAACCACTCAAGCTGAAAAGCAAATGTTCTGCAATATCGACAGTGGAGAGGACTTGACTGTTAAAACTTACAATATAATGGCTAACTCAAGTCTTAATTACAGTTCTAGGCAGATGGAAGAAGCACGTAGAACCTACTATCACTACTCAAACGCGTGCAGAGATAATTCATCTGCTGAGACTACTAAAAAATATTACTATCGTTTCGTTAAGGCAGTTGATGCAGCTTGGGATTCTATTCATAACTAACTTGAGCGCACTGAAATCACAAACTTTTAAATAAATTCGTTTCAGAATCATTGTTAAGCATTTTTCTTGTGCTTAAGAATCTGGATTTTAAAATAAATAAATAAATATTATTGGCTATGATAAAAAAAATGAGTATCGGCATGATTTGGGAGCAAATCACTTTTGTAAGAACAAAAGTATTAATTAAGTAGAAAAGGCGTGATTGAGGTAGGCACATCGATGTTTG
>JBDKJC010000463.1:0-4034 GCA_039796815.1 Cyanobacteriota bacterium
TTGACTTTTAAAGCGGTGCAGCTAGTTATTGCTCAATTAGCCGAAACTAATCCTCAAGAATCTATCTGGCTCAGACAGTATTCTTCAGGAGGAAAGCTGCGAGATGCCGAAGCCTATATCCAGGAGATTATGTCCGAACCTAGAGGTAAAGAATTGGCTCTACGGATCATGACTGTGCGTGCTGATATTGCCGAACAAACTCTGGAATTTTTGCCAGAAATGGTCATAGCTAAAATTATGGAAAGTAATTTGGCTCATCGCCGTCATCTTTTGGAACGTCTTACTCAAACGTCAAATGAAGCATTAGATCGAGATGCTTCTGAGACAATCGAAGAAACCGAAGATTCTGATTAGAACATACATACAGAAAAAGCAAACATGAAAACATTACCTAAAGAGCGTCGTTACGAAACCCTTTCATATTTACCGCCTTTAACAGATCAACAAATTGCCAAACAGATCGATTTTATGATCGATCAAGGTTATATTCCTGGTATAGAGTTTGAAAAAGATCCTACTCCCGAACTGCACCACTGGACATTGTGGAAACTACCTTTATTCGATGCTCGTAGTTCTCAAGAAGTATTAAACGAAGTACGCGAATGTCGTTCTGAGTACTCTGATTGCTACATTCGAGTAGTTGGTTTTGACAACATTAAACAGTGTCAAACAGTTAGTTTTATTGTTTACAAGCCTAATCAAAACCGTTACTAAAAAATACAGAACTTAATTGTTAGTAATGTTTAGATAATATTGAAGCTGACCATTACTAATAAATGATTAAGGATGATACTAGCAATCGATGCTAGTCTCGTCCTTTTTTATTGTGGTAGCAGAATCAAAGTTCTGGCTTAGAAAATTGTGATCCTTTTACTAAACTAACTTTTGTTAGACTAAATGATAAATATTGGCGATCGCCTTAAAAATCTCCATCAATTAATCTGGTTAAAGATTAACTCCACAAATATTTTGCTCAACTACTAACTTAACTATGCTTGCTAAACGAATTTTACCTTGTCTTGACGTAAATGCTGGGCGAGTGGTGAAGGGGGTTAATTTTGTAGATCTCAAAGATGCGGGAGATCCTGTCGAACTAGCGAAGGTCTACAATGATGCAGGAGCAGATGAACTAGTCTTTCTAGATATTACCGCTACCCATGAAGATCGAGGAACCATTGTTGATGTCGTTTATCGCACTGCCGAACAAGTGTTTATCCCTCTAACTGTTGGTGGAGGAATTCAATCCTTAGAAAATATTAAAATTTTGTTACGAGCTGGAGCAGATAAAGTGAGTATCAACTCCGCAGCAGTTCGCCAGCCAGAGTTAATTAATCGTGCTAGCGATCGCTTTGGTAAACAGTGTATCGTTGTGGCAATTGATGCTCGTAGACGTGCCGATCTCGAGCGTCCTGGGTGGGATGTTTATGTGCGTGGAGGACGCAAAAATACTGGCATAGACGCGATCTCTTGGGCGATAGAAATGGCTCAACGGGGAGCTGGAGAACTATTGGTAACTAGTATGGACGCTGATGGAACTCAAGCAGGATATGATTTAGAGTTGACCCGAACTATTGCCGAACACGTAGAAATTCCTGTAATTGCCTCTGGTGGAGCTGGAAACTGTCAACATATTTATGAAGCTTTAGACCAGGGAAAAGCCGAAGCTGCTTTATTGGCATCTCTACTACATTTTGGTCAATTAAGTGTCAAAGAAATCAAATTATATTTACAGGAGCGTCAAGTTCCCATCAGGATAGCCTAAGCTCTCGATCTTTAGCAAAGCTTAAATTAATTAGAATACCTAGCAAAAACCAAAACTTGTATATTAAGATAGACACATGTTTACATTTCGTAAAGTATGCTGATTCCAATTCTCATATTTGATGTTGCCCTAGTGGCGTGGTCGTTGCACTTAATGCAATCGGCTTTGGAACGGCAAGAATTTTCGCTAATGCTTGCAGGGACATTAGTTGGAGCATCCGCAGCGGCTATGTTGGTGGTTTACTTTATAATTAATAGTTGCTTGGGTCGTCTTAGTTAAGTTGCTTACAGTGACCTAGTTGCACTAATTGTGGTAGTATTATTTAGGTATTAGGGGCATTAGCTCAGTTGGTAGAGTGCTTGCATGGCATGCAAGATGTCAGCGGTTCAAATCCGCTATGCTCCATTTAAGTTTAAGCCTGGTATGAATCTCGAGTCAACGTGTTATTTTGTCATCAAAACTTGGGTATCATTCCAACCATAGGCTATTTCGGTAAATTCAATGTCGCTAATTTTAATCTGCTTTTGTTCTATTCTTTGACCATCAAGAGCTTGATAAAATTGAACCGCTGGATTACCTTTTAAAACCCAAACCATAATTGAGGTTCTCCCAGACTGAGATAGTCTAGATGCGATCGCTTTAATTAGACTTTTGCCGATACCTTTTCTTTGATAAGCTTCCAACACATATAGAGCGTATATCTCACCTCTATAATTAGAATTATCTCTAGCTAAACCACCATCCACAAAACCGACGATTTCTTTTACAGGATTTTCGGCTACATAAATAAAATAGTCAGTCTCAGCTTTTTGATTAACATCAAGCCTTTTGTTCCAGTTGTTGTGACGCTTCTCGTAAGATCGCTTTTCAATATATTCACTTGGCAACAAACCACCATATGTAGTCTGCCAGGAGTTAACATGAACTTTGGCAATTGCTGCTGCATCTTCTAATTTAGCTTCGCGAATCTGCATATTTAAACAAGTAATGAGGATAATTCAGGCTTTAATAGTAATTAGCTTTGTTTCTAATTAATTAGCTTGCAAAATTTTGTTTAGTTGAGCGAGGGTCATACCTCATTGTTGCATGGTAATGTTTTAGGCTTAACAATGTTTGTTCACTCCGTTGAAAACTAACTAATACATGCTGATTGTAATTTGTGGCGCGACGGCTAGTGGTAAATCAGGATTGGCGCTAGAAATTGCCCAGCGTTTAGATTCTGTAATTATTAGTGCCGATTCTCGCCAGATATATCGAGAATTTGATATTGGTACGGCAAAGCCAACGCTGGCAGAACAAAAGTTAGTAACTCACTATCAAATAGATATTTGTGAACCTAGAGAGGTATTGACTCTAGCAGAATATCAGCAGCAGACACAAGCCTTAATTACTCGTCATCAATCTAGGATTTCCTTGCTGGTTGGAGGTACAGGACTATATTTAGACTCGATTACTAAAGGTTTGAAAATTCCTCCAGTATCTCCTCAACCCAAACTGCGATCGCAACTAGCTACTGTAGGACAGAAGCAAATTCACGCCTGGTTGACTCAGATTGACCCTATGGCTGCACAGAAAATTCATTTTAATGACCAATATCGGACTTTAAGAGCCTTGGAAGTCTTTTACGTTACAGGTATCCCTATTTCCGCTCAACAGGGAGAAAATCCCCCAAATTATCCCATTTTGCAAATTGGTTTAGATTGTGAAGTTGAGGCTTTAGATCGGCGGATCGCCTCCCGTGTTCAGCAAATGATTGAGCTGGGATTAGTCCAAGAAGTTGAATATCTCTGTTATAAATATGGTCAGGATTTACCGTTACTAAGTACTTTAGGTTATGCCGAAATTAAACAATATTTGGCTGGAGAGTTGAATCTAGAACAGGCGATCGCTTTAACCGTCACTCACACTCGTCAGTTTGCTAAACGCCAGCGTACTTGGTTTAACAAGAATCAACAAATTACTTGGTTTGATAATACCAGTCCCAACCTGACGGAGAAAGTCTGGTGTAAAGTTCAGGAGTTTATTGCTCAGTAGGGGAATGGGGAGGTAGGGATATGGGGAGATGGCGATCGCATTTCATCGATTTTTTGACTCGTTTATATTACATATTGAAAACATTTTGCAACTTAACATCACACTTGCTCTTTGATTGTTGTCACTGTTGTTTTTGAATTGCGAAGAGATTATAAAGCGATACATTACAAGAGAGATAAAGACATGCAATCTTCAACTAACCATTCCATCCGAACGGCATTTACAGTCCAAACCGAGT
>JBDKJC010000464.1:0-4031 GCA_039796815.1 Cyanobacteriota bacterium
CAAAGAAAAACATTTATCCTCGAATGGGGACAAAGATTTTGTAGTAAGTAATTAAACGGACTTCATATAAAAGAATATGGGGAAGATCGGATTAATCTCACCTTCCCCATGTAATATTGGCTAAAAGCTAAAAGCTAAAAATTACAGCCAACAACTAACATCGATCGCCAAGCTCTGCCCTAATTTGAGTAATGGTTTGATTTGGGTGATATCCCAACGACAACTATTGTAGTTAGGGCGAGTAGAATCAAGCAGACAGTTAGGTACAATGTATTGCTGTAAACAGCTTAGGTAAACTTCTTGCGCTTGGTCTAAGGCCAATCCCAGACGTAGTTGCTGACCAAGAGCGATCGCCGTTTTAATTCTGGTGACATCAGCTTCCAGGGTGACAGGATTACCGTCGTATAGTAGTCGCCACAAAAGACGCATGATGGTTTGTTCCAAAATGAGCTTGACATCAGGAATGTTGAGCCAGCATTCGAGGTAGTTTGCCTCTGTCGCCGTTACGGTAAGTTCTGCCAGCGCGCTATCAATAATTGCCGCATCTTCGATTCCCTGCTCTAAAGTGTTTGCTGTTTCAATGCAGCGACAGGATAATGCTACTTCCGCAGCTACCTTGAGTTCTTGAGGAACAGGCATTTCTTCCCGTTGAAAAGCTGCCAGCATACTATAGTTTTCGCGATATACCTGGGTATAAAGCTGGTCGAGATGCTTTTTGGTTTGAGTAGTTAATCGTCTAACGATTCGCTGTCTTTCTTCCGCAAAAAGATGTTGTAGACCGTAGGAATGATCTCCCATTAAACGGTTCATTTTCAGGATTACTTGGGCAGCGCTAGCCTGTTTTAGCTCATTAAATAGCTGTTGTTTAAGCTCCGTATAAGCTAATCTACCGTCAAATTTTTTAATGGAGCAGTAAAAATCCCAGCCCCCCAGGTGCAGCGCTGCAAAGATGAAATGCTTACTTTCCCAAGTAATTTCCGAGGTTAATTGAATCTGTCCCAAAGAAAGAGTCAGGGTTCCCATCTGTTGCTTTTGGTAATCTAGCTGCTCAACTCCGTAACAGTAGATCCGTTCTTGGTGCAAATAATCGGTAAATATAGAGCTAATGGCATAGTGGGCAGCTACCTGATGTAGACTCACCTGAGAAGGCACTACTAGATCTTGAAAAACTTTTTTGCCGTTACCAAAGGTAGCAACATTACTCGGTGCTTGAGCTAGATAACTGAGAAATTCAGGCTGGAGATCGATCCCCGCGATCGCTCCAGCTAATTCCATCGCCCGAGTAGCATAGCGTAATATCTGTACTCCTTCAGGGCGCGAAATTTCTTCAAAAAACCAACCACAGCTAGTGTACATCAATAACGTGTGACGCTCCATTTCTAAAAGACGCAGAGCATCAATCTGTTCGCTTGGCGATAATTCTTGTACCTGATGACGTAGTAAGAAATTAGTCACGTTCTTCCGAGAGCGATCGCGTATTACCTGAATGTATTCATTACGAGCTAACCAGGGATCGCGGAAGAATTTAGCACCAGCCTCTTCATAAACTGTGATTAGGCGATCGCGTAACCAGTCTAAAGCAGTGCGTAACGGTCTACGCCATTTTTGATGCCAACCACCACCACTAGCACAACCACAATCATCCTGCCAACGATCGACTCCATGATCGCAACTCCAAGCTGTTACAGGCTTTAATTTTACTTCCCAGGTAGGGGGGCAAATACTGAGATAATGAGCATAATTAGTTACCGTCCAACCCTGGCGGACAAACTGTTCACTCAAAGCATAGGCAATACACTTTTCTGTACCGCCTTTATGATGTCCAAAAGTTTCCCCGTCAGTGGCAACACTAATTAACTGCGAAAGGCGATCGCTTTTCACTGCTTGTCCTAAACGCTCGGCTAAGTTATCAGCGGTATTTAGCACATCGTTAAAGCCCATATCGCGAGAGATTGGTCCATCGTAAAAGAAGATATCAATATAGCGATCTCGATCGACAAAACAGCGATAGGGACGGGTGGGATCGATTTGCTGTCCTCCAACCTCATGCCATTTAGCCTCTGGTTCAGCTTCTGTAGCCATTACACGGCATTTTTGAGCCTGAGACGGAGCGAGAATGATAAACTTAATATCCTCCTCAATTAGCGCTTCTAGGGTCGGATAATCAACGGCTGTTTCTGCTAGCCACATACCTTCAGGTTCACGACCAAAGCGATCGCGAAAATCAGCTTTTCCCCAACGAATTTGAGTAATTTTATCCCGTTGATTGGCCAAGGGCAAAATAATATGGTTATACACTTGGGCGATCGCATTACCATGTCCATTTAATCTAGCACAGCTGTGGCGATCGGCTTCTAGAATCCTTTGATAGACTGCGGGATCGTATTGTTCTAACCACGACATTAACGTCGCACCAATATTAAAACTGAGATACTCAAAATTATTAACGATCCCCAACAACTCTTGATTATGGTTAAGTATGCGGGCAAAGGCGTTAGGACGATAACATTCGTGATGGATGCGTTCATTCCAATCATGGTAGGGATGAGCGCTAGGTTGCCTTTCAATCGTATTGAGATAAGGGTTTTCCCTGGGGGGTTGATAAAAATGACCATGAACTGTGATGTAAACCCCGTGAGCAGTTTTCAGGGGATCGCGCTCAACTTTAGCTGGAATTGGACTGATAGCTGGATTAACTGACGAAGTTGAAACCATAAAAGAGTGTCCCCTATTAGTTAAATGGGTTTAATGAGTTGAATATTGCAAATCAAATAAATTAAATTGCTTGAGATTTTGAAGAGGGCAAGTAAAAACTCAAGCATTAATCAATTTTGGTTTAGTTGGTTTGTAGCGACTTATGTTTTTCATTTAAGCTCAGTTTTTTCTAGTTAAGTTGGTTTGTAAAATAAATCAACAAACTTTAATCAAACAGAATATGAATCACTGTCCATATTTGACAGTAACTTATGAGCATTAGCTTAATTTAATTTTGCCCAACTGTCTCTTTAAACAATCTTAAATGGCGATCGCTTTTAAAGTAGCGAAGGGGGATCGCCCACGGAATTTATTAACAGTTATCCTGGCTATTTTAGTCGCTCAAAAAGCTATTAGCTATTAGCTAATAGCTCCAGAAGAAGCCCTTTATTGATTCAGTTGAGCAACTACAGGTTGTGGCCAAAATTTTTGGATATCTTTAGGCAACATATTAGCTACATCAACAATTTCTCCTTCTGTTATCCATTGGGCTAAAACAGCAAAAACTCCAGTGATTAATACTTCGATCTCGACTGGATAGTCTCCATGGGGTAGATTATCGCGAATTTTTTCGACAAAAGCGCCGACAGACCGTTCTTTGGTGGGTGTAGCTGCGGGTTTCCAACCCTGGTAATAAAAACCTGCCAGCATCACGGGAAACTGCGCACCTAGTTGTGCGGCTTCTTCTAGAGGAATGCGATCGCGTAAACCATGCAAAACTGCTTTAATTCCGATAAAAACAGTGTGCTTATCTTCAAGTTCGAGTTGTTCGGCAACATCGTTAATGAATTGATGTGTTTTTTCGATGGTGCGGTCAAATACCGCTAATCCATTGGCAGACATAAGAGAGAGTAAGATTTAAGCTAAATTTATTCCCCACATTTTGACAAAATTAAGACTTGCTCAACTTCTGGCTAAGTATATATTTATTGCTCATGCAAGTGGCAAATATACTTTAGTTTCTCTCCCTGAAGCAATATATTTTTTCCTGATTAACCCAGCATAGCGATTAAAAAGTCGCGAATAGTTTGAGTTTGCCCAAAATCTTTCGCGACTTAAAAATAACTATGCTGATTTAGCTATCAAGCGTTTTGCAGTTGTTAACCTAATCAATTATTCAATGTTAAATAATCATTGTTCATCGATCGAGCCTATACTTTCGCTGGTTCTGCGGCTTTAGCTGTTAGCTTTTCGTAAGTTTCACGCATTTTTAGGCCAACTAACACTTGGAACAAACCAGTACCGTTTTTAGAACCAGGATAATCGCGATGCTTAAG
>JBDKJC010000465.1:0-4014 GCA_039796815.1 Cyanobacteriota bacterium
TTTGATTAAAATTAGGATCATGAGAATTTATGGAAATAGGCAATTAAAAACAGTACCAGGACAAA
The DNA here is from genome assembly GCA_039796815.1 of Cyanobacteriota bacterium. Lineage (GTDB taxonomy): Bacteria > Cyanobacteriota > Cyanobacteriia > Cyanobacteriales > Xenococcaceae > Waterburya. The sequence goes on from JBDKJC010000465.1 coordinate 66, forward strand.
AAACCCGTCCTACTGCTGCCAGGGTGAGAGAAGCGGTGTTTAACATTTGGCGCGATCGCTTGATAGGATCTAGCTGGCTAGATTTGTGTGCGGGGAATGGTTCTATGGGTGCAGAGGCGCTGTGTCGAGGAGCAAGTAGGGTAGTCGGGATCGAGCAGTATGGTAAAGCCTGTAAAACGATTGAGTCTAATTGGGAGCAGGTAGTACAGCCTGGACAATCCTATAAGCTGATTCAGGGAGATGTTTTACTCAAAATTAAAAAGCTAACGGGACAGCAATTTGACTGGATTTATTTCGATCCACCCTATGATAGTTATTTATATTTGCCTGTTTTAAAAGCGATCGCTGCATTAGAATTAGTTAAAACCGAAGGTGCGATCGCTGTGGAACACAATCCTAAGTTCTGGCAAGCTAAAGAAATACCTGGATTGGAAATCTATCGCACTAAATCTTACGGCAATACAAACATTAGTTTCTATGCTGTCAAGTAGGTAAAAATTGGGAAAAGGGAAACAGTTAGAGGGTTAATTAAAAGTTAATGGCAAAGTCTCTTCCAGGTCAATTAATTGTCAAAACAGGCAAGTTTGTCTGGACAACTATGTGGCAAATAATGATGTCCCAATTAGCGCCACGCAATAAGACAGGGGAATATCTTCGTCCCGAAAGTCAGTTTAGAAATTATCTTAATACTGAGTCAGAAAATCTAGAAAATCCTTATCAACCTGCCGCTAATCGCTACCGTCTCTATGTCGGTATGGGTTGTCCTTGGGCGCATCGTACATTGGTAACTAGAGCTTTAAAAGGGTTAGAAAATGCGATCGCCGTTTCCATAGTTTATCCTTCTCCCGATGCGGGAATTTGGGTTTTAGACCAACCAGAGTTAAATTGTCATACTGTCCCCGAACTCTATCAGCTAGCTTCTCCTGGCTACCAAGGACGCTCTACCGTACCGATTTTGTGGGATGACGAGACGAAAACGATTGTGAATAATGAAAGTGCCGAGATTATCGAAATCCTCAACTCGGAGTTAAATCAATTTGCCCAACATCCCGACTTCGATCTCTATCCAGCAGCACAGAAAGAGGAAATAGACTCTTGGAATAAGAAAATATATCATGCCGTTAATAACGGTGTTTACCGCTGTGGTTTTGCTCAATCTCAACAGGCTTACGATCTCGCCAGTCAAGAATTATTTGCTGCTTTAGACGAAATAGAACAAGTTTTAGCCACACAACGCTATCTTTGTGGAGATCGCCCTACCTTAGCTGATATCAGATTATTTACCACCCTATTTCGTTTTGATATTGTCTACTATGGGCTATTCAAATGTAACTTGCGCCGTATAGCTGATTATCAAAATCTGAGCGGATATTTACGAGATTTATATCAGTTGCCAGGAGTAGCCAAAACTTGCGATCTTGAAAGCGTTAAACGAGACTACTATGGTAATCTATTTCCCTTAAACCCAGGTGGGATTATTCCCCTTGGGCCAGATATTACTAATTTATTAAAGCCACATCAGCGGGAAACAATAGCTATTTGAGTTCGTACTTATTACTTATTACAGTCGATCTTCAATTTCTTCTTCTAGTTGTCTGGCGTAAATATCTTGCAGATTCTGCTGCTTAACATTGCGGGAAGTGCGACGATATTTTTTAGTTTGCAGCTTTGGTTCGTATTGGCTTTTTCCCGATCGCTTTACTTTTAACTTGAGGTTTGATTCTGCGTCTGGCTGTTGTTGTAATGCATTTTGATGAGCGATCGCTTTATCTAAAAAATCTAGATAGTATTCATATCTTTCCCAGTCCCCTCTCACGACGCAATTTGGCTCATCTCGATGAAGACAATTACTAAATTGACAGTTTGCCTGTTGTAATCTGGCTCTGGCTTCAGGAAAATACTGTGCTAAATTGCTGGGGATACAATCCATGTCAGGTTGATTAAACCCTGGACTATCTGCTAGTAAACCACCCCCAGGCAGTTCAAATAACTCTACATGGCGAGTCGTATGACGACCTCTTTGTAGTTTTCCCGAGACTTCCCCTATTCTTAAATTAATCGAAGGAATCAAAGCGTCGATCAAGCTAGATTTGCCCACACCACTAGGTCCTGCAACAACGGTAATTTTACCCTCAAGGCGCGATCGCAATTGATTAATGCCGATGCCTTGAGTCACACTGATATAGCTAGCATCATACCCCCATTGCGACAAACGCTGTTGCCACTGATGCTGTTGTTCTGGGGTAATTAAATCGCACTTATTGAGACACAAACAAAGCTTTAAAGCCGTTGACTCGGCCTTAACCAAAAAGCGACTAAGCTGCCAAGGATCTAAAGTCGGTTCTGACAGAGCAAAAACTAGTAAAATCAGCTCTGCATTAGCCACAGGCGGTCGCTGTAGCTCACTCAAGCGTGGCTCTACTCTAGCGATCGCTCCTCTAGCATCTTGCCAATCAGGTTCTTCAATCAAAACGCGATCGCCGACCATTATATTCTGCCCAATTTTTTTTAGGCGAGTACGTCGAGTACAAAGTAAAGACTTAGCTGCTGGATTATTGGCTAGCTTTACCTGATAAAAGTTAGCTTGAACTGCTACCACCGTTCCCCACAACCCACTTAGGTTTGAGGTCGAAGTGTCTAGCAATCCATTAACATAATTTTTACCACTCACGAAGTTACAGGACGACGAACTAACAAAGAAAAGAAATCTTGCTTTTGGGCCAACGCCTCAACCTGATAGCCTTCCATTTTAAGACTATCAGGCACTTGCTCAATCGGTTCGCCAGGATCGAGCCAAACTTCTAACAGCGAACCTGGAGGCATTTGCTCCAAACGCAATTTAGTTCTGACAAAATTAATCGGACAGGGAGTACCCCGCAAATCCAGATGAACATTTGCGTCGTCTGAAGTATTATTATCTGTACTTTGAGGGTCGATCACTTTTGAAATAAACCTCCCAAAAAACCTTCTTTGTTAGCTTTACCTACGGTCTCACCTCTAACCCCCGCCAGCTTTTCTAAGAGTTCTCTCTCTTCAGCATTAACCTTAGTCGGAATATTGATTTTAACGGTAATTAAATGGTTTCCCCGACTCACAGGATTACCCAGTTTAGGCACACCTTTATTTTCTAGAGTTAGCACTGTATTGGGTTGAGTTCCCGAGGGAATAGTCAATTGTTCCTTACCATCAACTGTATTCACTTCTATATTACAGCCCAAAATTGCCTGTAGGTAACTAATAGAAATTGCCGACCTAACATTAATACCTTCGCGAGTGAATTCTTTATCAGATTCCACAAATAGATAAACATATAGATCTCCTGGTGTACCGTTGCGAACACCAGCATCACCTTCCCCAGAAACTCTTAGGCGAGTACCATTATCCACACCTGGAGGAATAGTAATTTTAAGATTCTTAGTTTCTTGTTGACGACCCGCACCATGGCAAGTGCCACATTTCTCCTCGATTACCTGTCCTGTGCCGTTACAGTTAGTACAAGCTGAAACTTGAGCAAAACTACCAAAAGGAGTTCGAGTAGCACGGCGCACTTGACCGCTACCACTACAGACACTACAGGTTTTTACCCCTGTACCTGGTTTAGCTCCAGTACCACTACAAGTTTGACAAGATTCTAGGTGAGGAATTTTAATTTGCTTCTCGCCACCAAAAACAGCTTCTCTAAAGTCCAGTTTGAGATCTAAACGCAGATCGTCTCCCCTGACTGGTCCATTACGACGACGAGATTGCCCCTGGCTAGTGCCAGCACCACCGCCAAAACCGCTAAAAATAGTTTCAAAGATATCGGCAAAACCACCCATATCATTGTAGTCAAATCCCGACGCACCCCCAGCAGCACCACCTACTCCAGCTTCGCCAAAGCGATCGTATCTACTGCGAGTTTCTGGTTCAGAAAGAACTTCGTAAGCACGACTTATCTCTTTAAACTTTT
>JBDKJC010000466.1:0-4013 GCA_039796815.1 Cyanobacteriota bacterium
TCGCCGTTGCCTGAAGCCGATCTTTTGCTAGTAATTGCTCCATTACTTGATGTAAGCTGCTACCATTTTTAATTCCTTGAACCACTATGTTCAACATCTCGATTAAGGGGTTTTTGGGCATCAAATTAAGTTGAAAAATATTTTTAATTAACAGCTTTTTTTCAGCTATTTTAGTTGGATGATTCAAGACGGTAGTTAGTAAATAGCCCCAGATTAATATGTCCTGGCTAAGAAAAATATTGCTATGGGAATTTACTGTTTTTAAAGTAAGCTGTTTTGCGAGTTTTTCAGGCAAATTCGCTCCATCTGTCTGAAAAATAATCAAAGGTAACGAAGATAACAGATTACTATGATATTTCAAATTATTGCCAGCAGATTGAAGCGCTAGAGATGAAAGTAAATTATGGGGATCTGATTTTTGAGTAAGTATCATTTGCGCTATTTGTCTACGCTTTAATAGCCAAGGTTGAGTCAGGGGATCGTCAAATCGGTTAATTTGATTAACTATTGTTTGCCCGATAATGCTCCCCCACCAACTGCCACAAAATCGGTCATAAGTATTGTGGTGCATTTAACTAAACTCTCAAGTAATAGCTATAAATAATATAATGTAAAAGCAAATTTAGTTACGATCGCTTTAAGCAGAAATGTTAGTTACGACAACTGATACAATTCAAAATCAATCGATTGCAGCTTATTTGGGAGTAGTGACAGCAGAGGTAGTATATGGCACTAATGCCTTACGGGATCTGTTTGCAGGAATTCGAGATGTGATTGGTGGACGGACTGGTAGCTATGAGAAGGTTTTTGAACAAGGACAACAAAAGGCAATCGCTGAACTAAAAGAACGCGCCCAAAGATTAAATGCCGATGCCGTAGTGGGGATTGAAATCGATACAGGGACGATCAATATAGATAATAAAGGGGTGCTGCTATTAATTACGGCAACGGGAACAGCCGTTAAACTAGGATAAGCGATCCGTAGGGTAGGCGCGAAGCGACCCTAAAGGGTATATGCGAAGCGGTATCCTTTAGGACACCTTCGGATAAGCTAGTCCTTTAGGGGAGCCTAATCGCCAGCAAATTCTCGATCGATCTGTTGGGGAATAATTGAGGCTAAAATCTAGACTGGTTTTAATTGGCTAAGTAAAAATTATGTTGTCTATAGATAGTAACTTGCCCGCTCCTACTACCTTTCCCGTGCTTAATCTTCAGGTTCATCTTCTAGATGATTACCTAGGCTGGTTAATAGCGAGGCTTCAGCAGCAAATTGGGACTCATGTGGTGACGCTAAATGCCGAGATGAGTATGATGGCGCAGGAGAACGTAGCTCTTCAAAAAACTATCACAGCAGCAGAATTAGTCATTCCCGATGGTGCAGGGGTCATTATTTATATGCGGTTGCGGGGTCGTAAACATCAACGTTGCCCTGGAATTGAGTTAGCTGCTTCTTTAATTGAGTACTTAGGGACATCTAATACGCCTAATACGTCTAATTCCTTATGCTTTTTTGGGGGAAGTCCTGGGACAGCAGAACAGGCCGCCAAGGTATGGCAACAGAAGTTTCCCTGCCTGTCAATTTTGACCCAAGATGGATATGTGACAGGAGCAGCAGCAGAGGAATGGCAACAGACGCTTAAGACCCAACAACCCGCAGTTATCTTAGTGGGGATTGGCGTACCCCGACAAGAACTATGGATTAAGGAAAATCGTCATCTCTGTCCCCATGCAGTTTGGATTGGCGTTGGCGGGAGTTTGGATATTTGGGCGGGAACTAAAGAGCGTGCGCCAGAGTGGTTGCGCAACAATAACTTGGAGTGGTCCTATCGTCTCTATCAAGAACCTTGGCGTTGGCGGAGAATGTTGTCTTTGCCCAAATTTTTCTGGCGATCGCTTTGGGCATAAAGGCTTCGCCTAAGCTATAGGCTATAAGCCATAAGCTCTAAGCTATAAGCCAATCAGACAAGGTATTAGAAGAGGGGCTGTCTCTTGGGGAAACCCCAAGAGTTTACGACGCGAAGCGGTATCCGTGATAGACACAGGTAGTCAATTTAAAAGCTTAGAGCTTAGAGCTTACAGCTTACAGCTTTTGGTAAACACATCTTTAATGGACGATATTTAACCAGTTTTCGACTTCTTGCCAACCTAAGCCTTGACGTACGACCTCGGGGCGATCGCTAGTAAAATCTAAAATAGTGGAAACGTTGAAACCTGGGTCTACTTGATTATCGATCATAATATCTACCTGATTTTCTAGCGCATCAAAGAGATAGGCTTTTTCCACGTTGATGGTAGGATATTCCCCGTCGTCGTCAGGTAAGTGCGCTGAAGTAGAAACTACTGGATTACCCAAAGTGTTTAACAATTCTTGACATAAGGTATGTTCGGGAACTCTAATTCCTGTGGTTTTTCTTTTAGGACTCATGACGAGCTTGGGTACTTGTTTAGTGGCAGGCAGTAAAAAAGTATAAGGGCCAGGAATAAGATGTTTCATAATCCGATAGGCGCGATCGCTTACCGTGGCATACTCGGCGATATTCGAGAGGGAAGAACACAGAAAAGTGAGGGGTTTATCATTAGACATCTGCTTGATTCGGCGCACTTTTTCCACAGCCGATTTAACCTTTAAGTCGCAACCGATCGCATAAACTGTATCCGTAGGATAAAGCATTACCGCGCCTTTTTGTAAGGCAGTAACTATTTGGTCAATCGTCCGTTGTTGAGGGTTGTTTTGATTTAATTCGTATAAAATCGCCATAGTGCTAATCAATTGATAATAATTTTTACCTACTTAACAATCAACAGCTAAGATCATTTCAAGATTGAGCAAAACAGGTTTTATGGTCAAAATTGGTTACTTGGAATGTCCGACAGGAATTGCTGGAGATATGTGCTTGGGAGCATTGGTTGATTGTGGGTTGCCCTGGCAATATTTGCTTGATAGGCTCAAAAGTTTAGGTATAGAAGCAGAATATCAGTTAAGTACCGAGACAGTAAGTCGAAATGGACAATCAGCAACTAAAGTTCATGTCAATTTGCAGCAACATCGCCATCATCATAGCGAGCATCATCATCACCACGCCAGACATTTACCAGAGATTGAAAGTTTAATTAAAGCTGCATCTCTACCAGAGCGGGTAAAACGCTGGAGTTTAAGTATATTTCGCCAATTGGCGATCGCCGAAAGCGCTGTCCACGGTATTCCCCCAGAACAGGTTCACTTTCACGAAGTCGGAGCAACCGATGCCATTGTCGATATTGTCGGCACTTGTATTGGTTTAGACTGGCTGAATCTCGACCAGTTGTATTGTTCCCCCATGCCCACTGGAGGCGGGACGATTAAGGCTGCTCACGGTCAACTGTCTGTTCCTGTTCCTGCGGTAGTAAAACTGTGGCAGACCAGAGAAGTGCCAATCTATAGTAATGGTATCAAAAAAGAGTTAGTTACACCAACAGGAGCAGCGATCGCCGTAACTTTAGCGCAAGATTTTGGCGAACCGCCAACGATGAAGTTAACTAAAATTGGTTTGGGTGCGGGTTCAAAAGATTTAGCAATTCCGAATATTCTACGCTTATGGATTGGGGAAGCAACAGAAAACCCAGCAAAAATTGAGCTAGAGCAGGAAACGATTACAGTCCTGGAAACTCAAATTGACGATCTAAGTCCGCAAGTGGTGGCATATACCCTGGAACAGCTTTTAACAGCAGGAGCGCTGGATGTTTTTACTCAAAGCATCGGTATGAAAAAATCCCGTTCAGGTATTTTGTTAACGGTGATCTGTCATCCTGAAACAGCATATGTTTGTAAAAGCATTATCTTCCGCGAGACAACTACTTTGGGAATCCGCGAAAGCACTCAGCAAAGAAGTATTCTCAACCGCGAAATTAAAATGATCGAGACCAAGTATGGCACCGTACGGGTTAAGGTTGGTAGTTGGGGATTTGGAGAGGACAAACAAATAATTAACGTGCAGCCCGAATACGAAGACTGTGCAGCCTTAGCTCGTCAACAT
>JBDKJC010000467.1:0-4009 GCA_039796815.1 Cyanobacteriota bacterium
GTCTAAGCAACCAAGATTATCTTCCAGTTGTTTAATCGTTCTAGCGCCAATAATTGGCACGATACTACTGTTTTTTTGCAATAACCAATTCAAGGCAACTTGAGCAGGCGATCGCTCAATTTCTTGAGCTATTTTTTGCACTACATCGGCAATACTAGTATTGCGATCGTCTAACTTTTCGGCGACCCAATTTACTCGCCCACTATCTAGATCTGTGCCAGAATTTTCCCCTGCCATCTCAGGGCGCTTGCTATGCTTACCAGTCAGTAGACCAGCAGCCAGAGGTGACCAAGGCAAAACGGAAATATTCAGCTCTTGTGCCATTGGGATTAAATCCCTTTCAGGGGTTCTTTCAATCAAGTTATATTCAACTTGCATAGCCACAAAAGGAGTCCAGCCTCTAAGATCGGCAATAGTATTCGCTTGAGCAACTTTCCAAGCTGGAGTATCAGAAATTCCTAAATAAAGCACTTTCCCTGCTCGGACTAAATCATCTAAAGCACGCATCACCTCTTCAATCGGCGTCCGAAACTCCCAACAGTGAAGCCAATAAATATCGATATAGTCAGTTTTAAGACGTTTAAGACTAGCTTCCAAAGCCTGAACTAAATTTTTGCGGTGATTTCCGCCAGCATTGGGGTCTCCAGGATGAGTATTCAAGCTGTATTTAGTTGCCAATACTAAGCGATCGCGATTTTGAGCAATAAATTCACCCACAAAAGCTTCACTAGTTCCATTGGTGTAATTATTGGCTGTATCAATAAAATTTCCACCACGTTCAACATATAAATCAAACATCTTGCGACTTTCTTCTCGGTCGGCTCCAAAACTCCAATCAGTACCAAAAGTCATAGTGCCTAAGCAAAGTGGTGAGACTCGCAATCCACTGCGACCAAGTAATCGATAATTATTGAGTTGAGTTAGGTTGGGTAACTGCATATTGCTCTAGAGTTGATTACAAAATTTTTGAGCAAGGAAGCCAACTATTAAGAATGTAGACATCCAAGCTTTGGTGTAAATACTGCACAATACCGCTGACTAACGCCAAAACTCATCGAATTGAGCAGTGCCGTCGCCAAAAATAGCACCGATGCCTTCAATGACTTTGCCTTCGCGCCAGCGCAAAATATGCACAACATCGATATCTAGTTGTCTGCTTTCGTCTCCAGCACGATGTCCAGTGTTGTGTCTGATATCGGCCGAAGTATCTCCAGTAATCAAAACTCTGTCCCAGGACATTTGGAAACTGTTGTCGGTCAGAAATCCTACTTTATCCATAAAAGCCAGAAACTCATCTAAGCCTTTTTTCAAGCCTGAAATTTGATTGTGTCCTGGAACTAACCAGGTCATATCTTTATCCCAGTACTGTTCAATTCTCTGTCTATCGCCACTACCCAGTACGTCATATGCTTCTCTGACGCGCTGTTCAGTCAAACGAAGCGATCGCTGTTGATTGGAAGTACCAATTCCAGCTCTCAACATCTCCTCAGTCATCAACACTCCACCTTGAACCCCCCAAGCACCTGCTTGCACTTCATCCACCAAAGCGTAGGTGTAAGGACGGACAATTTCACCCATGACATTAGCGAGGGTATTGCTTAACTCCTGAACAATCTCGCCTTTTTGTTGAGAACTGGCGAAGTCTTCTAAGAGAGTGACGCGAATAATAGGCATTTTAATTTCTCCTTACTTTTGTATTTTGTTTTTGTTTAATTTGTTTAAACTAAGTTTCGTGTTTCTATGAGTTACTTAAAAGCGAAAATTGCTTAATTTGTTCGTAGGTAGGCGAAATAATTTATAATAAATTGTCTACTTGAAAATAAATTCCCCTAATCCCAACCCCTAAGTCTTAAGCCTTAAGCCCTAACCCCTAAGCCTTAAGCACCGTCATCACTATTTTCTGTTTAATTACATCCACCTACTTAAACTGTTACGCTAGGCGATCTGGGATAGGTTTGAGGGCGTATACAGCGTTGAAAAATTGATCGACTGTATGTTGATCGCTAATGTAAACTTGCACATCGGCAATCTTGCCCTCACGGATATGGTAGTGAGTACAGTTGAGCGCATCTAAAACTGCGCCGTTACTTTGTCCATGTCCTCGGTGAACTTCGACAACTGTGTTTTCGCCCCAAGCATCAATACCGCTAAGGTCTACTTGGATACCTGCCTTATTCAACTGCTCAAAGAAAGCAATCACTTCTTCAGCACCATTTTTAGTCCCAGCTAGGGGGTGATGTCCAGGTAAGCGCCAGATCAGATCGGTAGCAAAAATTTCTTGGCGAATGGTGTCCATATCACCCCGATTGAAGCACTCGTACATTCTTTGAATAATTTCTACATTGGGATTTGCCATTTTTCTTCTCCTTTTGTGAGTGATTAAGTTGATTACTGTCCACATTTAGGACTAATTGGACTGCCTGGTACTTCGCTGCTAATCGCCAGATCGATCAGGAAAGGACCTTCGTGGAATAAGGCTTTGGCGATTGCTGGTTTAATTTCTTCTGGTGTCTCCACCCGTAATGCTGGTACTCCCATTGCCCGTGCTAATTCGTCAAACTGCAAAGCTGGTTTGCACAGGTCGAAAGAAGCGGGAAATTCGTGTGGCTGAATCTGCTGTTCTCGCCAATACTGCAAAATATTCAGTTTAAGAATGCGATAGCTGCGATTGTTGCAGATCACAAATTTAGCGTCGATGTTATGGTGGGCAGCCGTCCAGAGTGCTTGAATGGTATACATTGCGCCACCGTCCCCTGTAAAAGCGATCACCGTTTTATCGGGATGAGCAAGCTTGATGCCAATTGCTCCAGGAATGCCCACACCGAGAGAACCTCCCCGCGTCTGGAAATAATGCCCTGGTGTCGTTGGTGGAATGTAGCGACACAGCTCTTCCGAATGAGTGAGGGCTTCATCGAAGACGATCGCATCTGGTGGTAGGTGTCTGGCTAATTCTTCGGCAAACTGTGATAAATGCATGGGTACAAAGTCATGCATAGCTTTATCTGCGGCAAACTGCTCGCTTATTTGTTGCTGTTTGGTTTCAGCAATTTTAGTGGTTCTTTTAACAACCATTTGCTTTTGCTCGGGGGTGAGAACTTTGGCTAATTCTGTTCCTAGCTTGGCAAGGGTTATTTTAGGATCGCTCACTAAGCCCAAATCAACAGGGAAGTTTTTGGCGATCTCATAAGCATTCAAATCGATGTGGACGATCTTGACACTAGGAGCAAACGTACCCGATAAAGCAGGGAATACTTCGGGGAAAACATATGTCCCGCAGATCAGCACGACATCGGCTTGGTCGGTAATGCGACTACTAACTTCGCCAAACATATGCCCCAACAGTCCGCCATATAGGGGATGGGTCGCATTCATATTTGGTTCGGATGAATCTGACCCCCAGACTTGAGCGCCAATCAGTTCGGCGACGTGGGTTAATTCTGCTTGGGCATTGGAATAGGCTACGCCATCACCGACAATTATTAGCGGTTTAGATGCCTGAGCTAACATACTCGCAGCTTGGGCGATCTCCTCTGGTTCGGGAGCAACGCGAGTAATCGGGATCGAAGTAGGCACAACTTCCTCTTCGTTGATTGCATCTAAGACATCCATTGGTAAAGAGACAAAAACTGGCCCCATTGGTGGAGTAGCAGCAATTTTGATCGCCCGTCGTAACACTCGTAGCAAGGAACTAGGATGAATCACTCTGGTAGCCCATTTGGTTACTGGTTTTGCCATACTCACTAAGTCTGCTGCCATTTGTGCATCCATCGCATCATATTGAATGCCAGATTCCCCCGCCAAGACTACTAATGGTGCATGACCGCGCATTGCTTGGTAGATCATCCCGATACCATTACCCAGACCAACACCGCTATGGAGTTGGACGACGGCTGGTTTCTTAGTAGAACGGGCGAAGCCATCAGCAGCCGCGACGGCGATCGTTTCTTGTAATGCCAGAATGTATTCAAATTCTGGGTAATAATCGCTGAGTGCATCGAGAAAACCCTCC
>JBDKJC010000468.1:0-4001 GCA_039796815.1 Cyanobacteriota bacterium
CTAGGCGAGATTCTAGACGCATGATCGAGGTTTGGGTGCGGTTGGGTTGTCTTAATTTATATTGAATAAAGTCTTTGGTCTGACGCGCTAGGATACCTAACATACCGCCCTGTTGCTGCTGAAAAGCTATTTGTTTTAGGAAAGGTTGGGCTGCTGCTAGGAGATTATATTGAGGATCTAAGGCGCGGGCAATACCGTCTAGAGTAGTGAGAGATTTGACCACAAACGTCATCTGCGGAGGTAAACGAAATGGCTGCTGTTCAAAAATAGAGTAAACTTCTTCGGTGATCTGCTCAAAAGCTCTCACGTCCACAGGCTTATCGCGAAACTCTTTAAGCATAAAAGCAATCATCCGCTTAACAGGGGTCATATCCGCCACTGGTTCAATCAAACCCATGTAGATCAAAGTTTCTACTACTTCCTCAGTGTCGTTTTTCAACACCGCAAAAAACGTTTTGATCATTTGATCTTTAGCAATGGTTTTAACTTCCGCCATCGTGCCAAAGTCATAAAAGATAATATCCCCCCGTGGACTTACCGCCATATTGCCTGGGTGGGGGTCAGATTGAAAAAAGCCATCTTCTAACAGCTGTTTTAAGTAACAGGTAATTCCAAGCTGAATCACTGCTTGAGTGTCAATTTGGCTTGCTTCTAAGGCGGGGCGATTATCGATTTTGATGCCTGGTAAGTATTCTAAAGTAAGAATTTTGGCAGTGGTATATTGCCAATATACTTGAGGTACGGCAACCCGCTGATAATCTTGAAAATTTTGGCGAAAGCGATCGGCATTTTTACCTTCGTGAATATAGTCAATTTCAAGATACAAAAGCTCAAAAAATTCGCGATAAATTGCTTCTAAATTAAACTTACGAATGCTTTTAAACAGTCGATTGAGCCAGCGTACTAAATGATGCAGAATCTCAAAATCCAGGTTGAATAAACGAGCCAAGCCTGGGCGCTGCACCTTGACTACTACGTCTTCTCCCGTAAGCAACCTCGCTTTGTGTACCTGCCCTAAGCTAGCCGCCGCCAGAGGTGTGGGGTTAAATTCAGTAAACAGCACTGATATTGGCTTACCTAGCTCTTGTTCAATCACGGCGATCGCCAAATCAGAAGCAAAAGGCGGAACTCGATCCTGTAGTTGACCAAATTCTTCAATATATTCGATGGGAATTAAATCGGCGCGGGTGGATAAAGACTGACCTATTTTTATAAAAGTTGGACCCAATTCAAGAATATTTTTAACTAACCATTTGGCAATTCGATGTCTGCGACGAGAAGAATTATTACCCGTAACTTTATCCCACCATAGAGAAAAAATTAATTTAATTGCAATGCCAAAAATCTTAAATCGGCGCAAAAATGGCGAATAAGGATAGCCATCGGCAGAAGATAGCAATCTTTTTTGAGGAGTAAGCTGTTTACTTTTATGCCATTTCATAGATATATCACAGAGCCGACCAAGTTAGAAATCAAATTAATTTTCCAGCAATTATTTCAAGCACTCAACTAATCAACTAAGATCAAATAGCTAACATTAGTCTAGCCAATAGATGGTTGAATTTGCGGTATTTTCAAGGTAAAGGTAGTCAAGAATGTTGCCTCATCCTCAGCTACAGGATTGCTGGTAACGTCAATTTTACCGTTCAAATGTTCCACTAGATATTGAACCAAAGTTAATCCTAGACCTGTTCCTGGCACAGCGCGATCGGTTACCCCAGAACCGCGTCGAAACTTCTCAAAAATATGGGGTAGTTCATCGGCAGTAATTCCTGCGCCAATATTAGCTACCGCAATGACAATTTCTGATTTTTGGGCAGCTAACTGATGAGATGCGGATAGTTCAATTGTCGTGTGAGCATCACAATACTTACCAGCGTTCAAAAGTAGTTCGTGTAAAATATACTCTAGACTTTCCGCATCAGTATGAATTTTTAACTTTGGTGGCTCAATAGCACAGACTAAATTCAGATTTCGCTCTGACTGCCATTTGGCGATGAAAGATTGCCTTAAATTTTCAATAGTTTGACTCAAATCCAGTTCTTGAGGTCGATAACTTAACTCTCCTGATTCTACCTGTTGCAGGGTCAGTAAATCTTTAATCAGATTATATTCACGATTCCATTCCTGCTCTAGAATGTCTAAATATTTCTCGCGCATTTGTGGAGATATTTCTATCTGACGCAGCATCTTAATCGCGATTTTCATGCTGGTCAACGGGGTCTTGAGTTCATGACTCATGCTATTCATAAAGTCATCTTTAAGCTGATTGAGCTTTTGTAGCTGTTTAATATGCTGACGCATTTTCGTCGAGAGCTTGCCCTGCATATCCATACTAGACTTAAGTTGCGCTGTTCTTTCCTCAACAACTAGCTGGACTCGATTGAGGGTTTGCTCGTGAATAATTGCCGTACTTATCTGGACTCCAACCCAATTCATCAACTCCAGTTCATCTTGCGACCAATTGCGGGCAACATCACTTTGCAAAACTAGAAAACCCAGAACCATCGCTGAATCTGTTTCACTGGTTTTTTTACCCATGAGTGGTACCATTAGCAATGCGTTACCTTTAGTCGCCAAAGAGTCCACTGTCAAGTCAGGGAAAGAGCCATCAGAGTCAATGTGCAAACAGTTAGGAGCATTACGCCAGGCTTTTTGACACAAGTCTGAACGATCGAGACTAAATGAGGATTTTACTGATAATGAAGCTTCCGAATTAGAACTCCATTGATAATCAATTTTGGCAGTACCTTTAACCAAGTCGCGATCGCCAAGCGCGACGCGGAGCGAGTCCTTTAGGGCTCCTGGAGAGAAATCGCGATCTTTAGCTCTCAATGGATTACGATACTTAAACATCAAAATCAGGCTTCGATCTAACTCCAGAGCATGACCAATCTCAGTTAAACAATTCTGTAAGAGTAATTCGAGTCGATAACCCTGACTAATTTCTCGACTAAGATTTTGCAGTAAAGTTTGATAGCGAGATTTGGTGCGAGATTGCTGCTGAAGTTGGGCTTGAGCAATAGCGATCGCCAGCGGATTTAAGTTTTGATTGAGCAATTGATGTTCATCATCAGTCCATGATGAGGACTTGGACTTGAACAGCAAGATTAAGCCATTAGTTCGCTCTTGAAATTGAGTTGTGATTCCCAACCAAGCCTGAGTCGGTAAATTTTTTTGGATCAAGCAATTAATTGTCTTAAATAGAGGAGATTTTGGCTCAAGTAAAGACTGGGTATGATTTTGAGGAATTGATAAGTGAGATAACTGCTCAATTATTGTCTCTATCAGTAAGTCTGGTTCGTGCCAATAGGCAATTTCATTGACCTGAAAAGAATCAGTCCCTCGCGATAGAACAATACATCCGTCCGCAGCCAAAGAGCGGCTAATCATTATTGCTAGATCCGACAAAATTTTTGAACCATCTGAATTGTTCAGGGCAATCTGCAAAATAGCGTTTGCCAGCCGATCGCTACCTAGGGCTTGTTGCATCATCTTAGGCAATCGCTGCTCTATATTTGGGTGAGAAATTAAACGGGACATTAATTTTAATGAACCTCGATCGAGTTGATTCATGACAGTTTGAAAGAGCTATTCCCGATGAGCAAGAGAAAAAATTTATTGATTAAATAGCTCACCATCTTCTCTTACAGCATTATCATTCCCATTATTAACTAACAAATCTATAACAGGATAACCATTTTCCAAGTGATATGGATAAATAAAAAAGATTCAATTTAGCTCATTTTGCCTTATTATGCTGAAACAATTCAACTATGTCTGGCAAATATGTCTGGCAAACTAAATTTTTCTTGGTGACTAGAAATGCTGAAATCCTTCATCCCTAGCTAAAATCTCTGGCTCGGCTAGATTAGCTGAATCGATGATTTTAATGGTATTATTTGCCGTAATTGTGCCAATTATTGCTGCGTTATTGTCCAGCATCTGCACCAATCTTAGTGCGTAGGACTGGGGAAGACATAAAATCAACTCAAAATCTT
>JBDKJC010000469.1:0-3998 GCA_039796815.1 Cyanobacteriota bacterium
TTTGCCGAACGTTTAGAAGGCTATACCTTTAGTATTCATGGTTGGGTACAAAGTTACGGTAGTCGTTACGTGCGTCCGCCAATTATTTTTGGCGATATTTCCCGTCCTCAACCTATGACAGTAAGAGAGTTTAAAATAGCTCAGTCTTATACTTCTAAGCCAGTCAAAGGGATGCTAACGGGCCCTGTTACCATGCTCAATTGGTCTTATCCTCGCACCGATATATCCCGTCGAGAACAAGCTTTTCAGATTGCTTTGGTAATTCAAGCAGAAGTGGCTGATTTAGAAGCTGCGGGGGCATTATTTGTCCAGGTAGACGAACCAGCTATGCGAGAAGGCTTACCCTTAAAACAGACTAGATGGAATGAATATCTAACTTGGGCAACAGATGCCTTTCGTCTCAGTACCGCAGTGGCTAAACCCCAAACCCAAATACATACTCATATGTGCTATTCCGAGTTTGGCGACATCATGGAATCGATTAAACAGTTGGATGCGGATGTAATTTCTATTGAAGATAGCCGTAGCAATAACGAAACTTTAATGCAGTTAACCGATGCAAATTATCCCCGTCAAGTAGGCCCCGGTATTTACGATGTCCACTCTCCAGCCATTCCCACTGCGGAATCGTTAACCGAAGGTTTACGTAAATGCTCACAGCATCTTCCTACTGAAAAAATTTGGGTCAATCCTGACTGCGGGTTAAAAACTCGCCGTTGGTCAGAAGCGATTCCTGCTACTCGTAATCTAGTTAAAGCGGCGATCGCATTACGTCAGGAAATTGAGTCAACAGCAGTTAAGCTTCCCGTAGAGTTAACTGCCAAAGAATATATAGCAGTAGAAAATCAATCGGAAACTGCACAGTAATAAATAGTAGGGGTAATTAATTCATCAATTGCATCAATTGCCCCTACCCAAAAATGGATTATGAAATCAACTTTTAATCATGAAAAGTGGCAACAGGCATTGATTGAAACTAATTTACTAATCATTGGTTTTAATGCTTGGAATAGTTATTTAAAAGCAGGACGAGGTGCAGTAATTTGTACGACTAATTCCCCTTTACTCGATCGCTTTGGGGAAACTTTTAAAACGCATTTTATCCGTCGTTCTCGTCTAGCTGCTTTCCTCAATGCCTGGTTAGCCACACCCGACACTGTAATTCTTCAAGGACACCACATGAACAGTCATATTTTAGAAGCTGTGGATAAATACAATCCCGAACAAGATGTCATCTTACTTTTGGAATCAGGTATGAGAGTTTCCTTTTTTTTCCTAAAAAACCTTCCCACAACCCCACCTGAATGTTATCAGAGTGTTCGTCAAGCTTGGTCAGAATTTCAACCATCGGCAAATTATCAGCACCAAACAAAAATTTAATTAGCCTACTTTAGAGAAATTACCATGACCGAACATACCTTATTGGTTTGTAGCCTGTGCCGATTTTCTGAGAATCAAAATAAAAAAAATGGACTTTCAGGAGGACAATATCTAATTGAAGAACTGCAAAAAGGTTTAGAAAAATATGAGTGGGGCGATCGCGTTACGATCAAACCTATATCCTGTATGGCAGCCTGCCGTCGTTCCTGCGCTGCTACCTTAGCTGCTAATAGTAAACTAACATTTATTTTTCATCAACTTGCACCTATTGAGTCTGCACCTGAATTATTACAATTTATCGAGCAATATGTAGCATCTCCAAATGGAAAAGTCCCTTATCAAGAAAGATCTTCTACCATCAAGCAAGCTACCGCTTTCATTTTACCGCCTTTGCCAAATTCACCTTAAATTATTTGGCGATTTGATTTGAAAAAACTGCGATCGCTATTAAATTATTAAATTTGTCTTATGGTTTCATTGTTTTTAATTTTGATAATGATTATCGTTATAATAAAATTCTGTAAACTAAATTGCTGCTTTTCACTATGTTAGAGATTTCCCAGGCAGAATTACCCGTAACAATCATCACTGGCTTTCTCGGTAGTGGTAAAACCACCCTACTTAATCAAATTCTGCAAAATAACCAGAACCTAAAAGTTGCCGTGTTAGTGAATGAGTTTGGCGATATCAATATCGATTCTCAACTTTTGGTTTCCTATGATGATGACATGGTGGAATTGAGCAATGGTTGTATTTGCTGTACGATTAATGAGGGTTTGGTAGAAGCCGTTAAGCGAATCTTAGCCAGGGAAGAGAAAGTAGAGCGTTTGATTATCGAAACTACTGGTGTAGCAGACCCTTTACCAATTATTTTGACTTTTGTTGGTTCTGATTTTCGCGATTTCACGCGCCTCGATTCGGTTGTTACCGTAGTTGATGCGGAAACCTTCACCCCAGAACATTTTGATAGCGAAGCAGCTTTCAAGCAGATTACCTTTGCCGATATTCTGTTATTGAATAAAACCGATTTAATTGATGAGGGACAATTGCAAGGATTAGAAACCTATATTGCATCTATCAAAAAGAGTCCCAGGATTATTCATACGAAATATGCACAAGTTCCTTTACCGTTAATTTTAGATGTAGGTTTAACCCCAATAGATAGTTATGTCGAAAAGAAAGAACACCACCAACATCACGATCATGATCACCATCATTCCCCTCACTTAGAAGCCGATGGTTTCGTTTCCATGTCATTTCAAAGTGATAAACCTTTTGATGTCTATAAATTTCAAAAGTTTCTAGCCGACCAGCTTCCAGTTGACGTATTTCGAGCAAAAGGAATTATTTGGTTTGCAGGCAGTGAATTACGTCACGTATTCCAATTATGTGGACAACGTAGCGATATCAAATCCGACCGTTGGTCTACTCCTCCTGCTAACCAGCTAGTCTTTATCGGTCGTCATTTAGATACTGATACACTCCGCCAACAGCTAAATGACTGTTTAGCTACTTCCGTTACTGTTTAATTTAACTTATTGCCAATTTATGACCTTATCTAAGTCCGAAGCAAATCAAATTAATAACACTAACTATAAATTACCCCAATTAACTACTACACAAGAGTCTCCTGTCTCGGAAGAAGAGATGCGTCAAGCAGTAAGGACTTTACTGTTAGGATTGGGAGAAGATCCAGACCGAGAAGGATTACGAGATACACCTAAAAGAGTAGTTAAAGCCTTAAAATTTCTCACTTCTGGTTATCATCAATCCTTAGATGAACTTCTCAACGGGGCAGTATTTCACGAAACTGCCGATGAAATGGTCTTAGTTAGAGATATTGACTTGTTTAGCTCCTGCGAACATCATATCCTACCCATCATCGGTCGCGCTCATGTAGCTTATATTCCCGACGGTAAAGTCATTGGACTATCCAAAATTGCCCGTATTTGTGAAATGTATGGACGACGTTTACAGGTACAAGAAAGATTAACCGCCCAAATCGCCGACGCACTTCAAGGATTATTACAACCCAAAGGTGTGGCAGTAGTGATCGAAGCAACTCATATGTGTATGGTAATGCGAGGAGTGCAAAAACCTGGTTCTTGGACTTCTACCAGTGCCGTAAGGGGAATATTTGCTGATGATGCAAAAACCCGTCAGGAGTTTATGAGTTTGATTCGTCATAATCCTGCGTTTCGTTAATTGATTTGCGTACCATTTATCACTATTACAAATCATCTATGATTATTGCCGTAGCTAGTCCCCCAGGTGCGGGTAAAACCTACTGGATTCATCAAAAGATTGCCCAAACTAATAAACCTGTTGGCTATTTCAGTCCGCAAACTGATTCTTTACCCATCGATACAATTTATCTACAAAGTAAATATCCTCAACTCAAAATTTACCACACAGGGGAAGAAGCAGCGTTATTGACAGAATCAGATCAAACCATAACTTATATCGAAATTCCCTGGTATCTGGATTTGTCGGGAATCGAACCTTTACTAACAAGGCTGAACTCTCATCGAGTAGCGATAATTTCTGCCGATGCCAACAACACAGAATTTAAAACTTGGGCGGATGAGGTTGTTTCAGGCAATCAAGTCACTAAATTG
>JBDKJC010000470.1:0-3993 GCA_039796815.1 Cyanobacteriota bacterium
CAAACTTAGGAAAACTTTGTTCAATTTTATTCGCAACTTTGTATATTTTTTGCATGACAAATAAGCATTTAATACTGACTACAGTTAGAATACTCTTTGTTCTTGTCTGCGATCGATATGTTTATTGAATCCATAAGTTAATTTAAAGATTCGTCAAACTTTTGCAGATGTTATTTGAATTTTGTTTAAAGGGAAGTTCATTTTAGCTGTTGGGAATCTAGATCGCGGATCTTTTAATTCTTTTTAGGTTATCAAGGATTATTAATGGTCTATTAGTACTGACGATGCTGCAATTTAAGTTGTTTGATATTTATACTCAAAAATGGATTCTTCAAAATCCAAATGATCCTCAGAGCGTTTTAACTGAGGATATCAACAATTCTTTGTTGGAGAAGATTCTACCGCCATCCGCGATCGCTCAGTTATCGATCGCCAATATCGAAATGGGCATGACAGAATCAGATATCGCGTCGAGTCATCCAGAGGGCATGACTTTATTGATGGCCAAGGGCGATCGCGCTATTTACGGTCTACCTGAGTATCGGCAGTATTTAGAACCTTATTTAAACCTTGAGACAGATTATCCCTACCATCGTTATCTTTCCAATGAAAATTTAAAGACCGTCACAACTAAAATTAAAGTTTGGGTAATCGAAGATGAGCAAGGAATTAGTGGGATCGAGGGAATAGATTCTGCTCAGGCTCTTGAGATTCTGGGGGACTCCCACGGGAAAGTTAGTGTGGATTTAGCTTCCCAGATCGGCAATCCCGACCATTTACTGCAATACCGTATGGCAGGGGTGCAAACTCCTTTCTTTGCTAAAGGTACGATTCAGGCTAGTTTAGCATCTACTTTAAAAAGCAAAGGTTTAGCAGATGTTTCTGAGCTTCAGGGGATTGACATGATCTTGCCTACTAGTTCAATCAAAGGAGCTTCCAAGCAAAATTTGCCTCCAGGACTCCATGAAATTGAGGTGCATCTGGCTAATCATGAAGAAAGCAGTTACAGCAATTTTACTCTGCGGTCAGTTCTAGAAAAATTAGATGGCGATCCCCTGGCGGGGGCGCTCAAGCAACAAGTAACTGAAATTGAATCTTTCAACGAAACATTTGGTAACTCGGAAGCTCTCTACGAAGCTTTTTTGCAGTATCTTGAACCGCAGCTAATTGATGATCCTAATAATCCAGGACAAACTATACCTTTTGATCCCGAAGATTGGGAAAATTCTGGGAAGTGGGAGTATATTGCTTTTCGCAAAGATTATGAAAGCGGTCATCATCAGTTAATCAATTCTCCCCTTTATGCCCAACAGTTTCATGACTTTTACGCTTCTCGCGCCAGGGGGATGGCGCAACTTTCCTTTGTAAAAGTTCGTGGAGGGATGATATCTGCTTCTCACGAGTTAACCAATAATGAAATTTGTGTGCCATACCTGAAAGATGGTGAAAAGGTGGCAGCGATTCGTTCGCCAATTATTCAATTGCCCGACATTGCTTTGGCGACCAACAAGTTAATTGATACGCGGTTCAACGATGAGGGTAAGGTAGTTGAGGGCATGATCGTTTGTTCGCCACAGCTTTACGAGAAGTTGTTGAATCAAACTAGGGATTTTTTTCAGACTCAATCTGAAATCTTGACTCAGGCTGGCATTGATATTACAAGTCTTAACAAGCTTAATCCTTTCAATAAGCCAGAGTATCAAGATCGATCTCTGGCAAGTTTAAATACGGAAGAGAAAAAGTCTTTTATCGAGGCAGCTAATGTTTGGCGTGAATATTATAACGATCTGATTCTTAAGTCACAGGACGATACAAGTCTCGGTCAGCTTTTGAGTAGGAAGATTCCCACTCAAAACGTGACCGCCCGAATTCATTCGGGGAACACGTCCTTACAAACAGTAGCAGGGACAGCGGGACAGACGCTAGATGTTATTCGTCTGGACACTTTTACAGCGATTATTAAAGGAGATTTTGACGGTGATGCGATCGCTATTTTGCCTCAGTCAGATTATCCCTCAGTTTACGCGGGGATCGAAGATCGTATTCTTCGCAGCGATTCTTATACTGAAAAGCTAGATAAAATTAAGCTTCAGGGCAGTCGTAGTTTAGCCCAGACATTGGCGATTAAGAGCGATCCCTACGTCCTTGGTACTACTGCTAACTTAGCGCAATCTTTGCAGAGCTACGCTTTGGACGCATCACGTTTAATAGAACTTGGGACTCAAGCCCAGAAGCAAGTGTATTTGGCTAAGGTTGCTCCAGTTTATTATCATCTGATTGGTAACCCTACCGTTGCTGAAATTAAGCAAGCTGACCAGGCAAAACTTCGGGCTACTTTTAGGAATTACACGATTTCTTCTACAGACGAAAAAGCTATCGATCCTAAGTTAGTGTCTAAATATGATGCTTTGGGGATTCAGAATCAAATTCTGTTAGCTTATGCAGGGGGAAAAGTTGATGACTCGATGCTCGACAAAAGCTTGTCTTTATGGAGTGAAACATTATTAAATTTAAACTTGAAGGTCGCTCAACAGAACCAAATCGCTGTTGATAATTTCAAATCTGAGCGCGAAGTAGATCGTGATTTTATCAGTAGTCTATCAAATCGTTTTAAACCGCTCAACGAGCGTCTCAAACAGCAATTGGACGACGAAGAAACGTTCAAATCGAAGCTGCCTAAAGTTGGGAATACCACTACTAACCGTGCTTTATTAGTTCAAAACGTCACTCAAAACCTAGTTAGTTTTCAAGCTCAAGCCAGTAGCTATAGTCAGATTCAAGGGCTATTTCCTGAAGTTAGCGATGGCGATGTGTTGATGAAAACATTGTCAGCAACTACCGAATATAAAAATTTGACGAGCGCTGCATGGCATTCCCGCAAGAAAGGACAGATCGACAAAGGTAGTTCGTTATTGTTCACCGACAAGTACAATCGTACTCTGGAGATCGCCAATTTACAGAGTTATGGATTAACTCCTAATTTAATCAAGGATATGCTTGCCTTTGGTAATAGAACGCTTGACATATCAATAGAAACTAATCCTAACAAAAACGATCCTCACAAGTATTTCGCTTTTTACCAAGACAAAGAAGGCAAAAAACAAAAGTTGGGAACTGTTTGCAACGCCTCGGTCTTCAAATATGACATCAAAGACGCTACGAATTTAACTGCGAGTCCTAGTTTAGACGATATTTCATTCATTACTCCTGCGGGGGAATATCAATCCAAGCGCTACACCGAAGCTGCTGATAAGGTAGTTGCTGATTTTCGGGCGATGGCAGAAGAGAGTGGGAATTTAGACATGTATGCCGCAGCGACTTATCAGATTCTCACCAATTCAAACAGCGATCGCAACAACCTTAAATTTATGACTAAGGCTTTTGGGGCTGAATTGTCAGAGAGACTAGATAAGCTTCAGTTAACTAACTTAACGATTGGTTCTTTAACTAACAATGTCAAACTCGACCAAAAAAATCGCGAAGTTTATTTTGACAAAGATCCTAATGATGCCAAAGCTCTGGGGGTATTCGTAGAAGACGGTGGGTTGGTGCAAATTGGTCGCGTTTATCAAGGTTCTTTCCAGCCGCGTTTGGGAGCAAAAGCGATGGCACAAATCAAGCCAAATCCTCCTGCGACGGGAACTTTTGTCTTGGCGGATGGTTCTTCGTTTCAGATTGGGAAGATGCAAGAATCGGGCGCGGCGGGATTAGTTTTTGACGATGAAGAGATCGAGGTAGAGGTTGAACAGGGAAAATCTTCCTATACGCCGATTATGAAGGTCGATGGTAAAACGATTGGGGTAATCGACAAAAAATCTATTTCCTATCTACAGGATATTGGGGCGGCTGAGAAAGGGACAAAGTTAAATCTCAATTTAACGGTTAGTGGTAGTGATAATGCTCGAAAAATCAAGGGTATTACCCCCAATGGTACTGTGTTCGAGCTTATCAATATCTCGAATTATTTACAGGATGAGTCGTTGGTATTTGATG
>JBDKJC010000471.1:0-3992 GCA_039796815.1 Cyanobacteriota bacterium
CTAAAACCTCATGACTAGCAATAAAATCAGCGTAAGCTTTCCAGGTAGAGGGTTGTAAAGGGTTTAATTGATAGCGAAAATAGCGATCGTATAAACATGAATCGTGGAGGATCAAAGGAATATCTGGATAGTCGCGATCGATCTCGCATTTACTACCAATCGCTAATTCCAAATAATCTAATTTTAAAGGTGACTTTAGAGTGTAAAAAATATCCAAACATTCATCAAAACCTCTTAAGCCAATAGCCGTTATACTTAATCCTTTCATTTGATCAATTATTGGCGATGTCTTTGGCTAACTTCGCGATCGCCTTAATTGTTTTTTTCATTACTATATTTAAATTACAAAAAACTTCTGTATAAATTATTTGATAATTACCTAAAAAGGAATATGTTCTGAATCTAAAGTCAGCAAAAATTTTCGTGCTTTGATAATTTGTTCAGGTTCACTATATTTGCTGTTGAGGATATGAAGTAAAAAATTTACAGCATGTATACTATATTTTCGAGGTCTGACAACTAAGTTGGTTGTTTTATTTTCCAGACATTTATTGATTTGGACATAAGTTTTCCGTTCCACAACTTCTTCTCGCACAAAAGCAAATCTGCCTACTCCATCTTCATAAAATTTACTCAATAACTCAAGATTTCGAGGTAGTTCTAGTAAGTCCAAAAGCCGATAGTAGTTATCTCGATTGCTGACACTTTGATCGTAAAACACATCATTATCTCGACACCAGGTATCAATATGGTCGGTATGATAGATATATTTACTTCGATTTAATTCATCTAGTAAAGTTGGGTCATACCGCTCTACGATTAGTTCTCTAATTACCCATTCTGATTTATTAGGTAAATTATTCCATTCTGGTTCTGATAGAAGATTACGATTGAGACACCATTGTTTTAAATCGAAGCTGGGATTTTCTTTTTCCCAGAAATCCCAATAAGCACCATATTCTTGACACTTCTGCTGATGTAGATATTCTGCTTTTTCCTGGGCTGCCTCCAAATTTACATAGCAAAATATTCTGCTGCTTTTACAGTCTGCTAATCCGTCGTCGTCATCAGCAGGTTCGGGTTTTCCATAGATTTCCTCTCTAAAAGCTTGACTGTCATCTATGTAATCAAAAACTAGATACGACGAATCTGTAAACCACATTGCAGACCTATAAACACTATAAATTATGTCTCCTGGATTGAGTAAAAGTCCTGGGGCGATCGCCTTTTGTGCTTTTTCCAATTCAACATCTTGTAACAGTTCGTAAGCTTTAGCTCTAATTTCCAGTTCAGGATCGTTGAGGCGGTCAATCAAGAGTTCAATCCCTAAATCTCCGTAATCTAAAGCTTGAGGTAACAAAGATACTTAACAAAGATACTTGCTGTTCAATATTACTGTTGGCGATCGCTTGGAGCAATTCTTTCATCACAACTTATCGTTTTCCAACCTTTCGTCAGGTGATTATAAAATCAACTTGATTAATAAATCCAGAGCAAAATAGTCGGCTGCCAAATAACTTAAGATTTAAATAGTCACTGTTACTTCATCCTCATTCAAACCATGATTCGAGTTAAGCCAAGGTTTCAAAGCTTTGAAGAATATTTAGCCTATGATGATGGGACAGATAAGCTATACGAACTGTTTAATGGGGAATTGATTGAAGTGCCTCCAGAATCGGGAAAAAATGTGCAAATTGCTACCTTCTTGCTAATTCAATTTGCTGCTTTGATTGGCTATCGCCAAGTACGAGGACATGGACTAGAGTTGGAAGTAAATGGCGAACCGAGGAATCGTTATCCCGATTTGACGATTTTGCAGGAAGAACATATTGACCAGTTAGCAAAACGCAACACAGTTCGTTTAAATATGTCTCCCCCCTTATTAGTTATTGAAGTAGTTAGTCCTGGAGAGTTGCAGCACAATCGCGATTATGTTGCCAAAAGATT
This sequence comes from Cyanobacteriota bacterium, assembly GCA_039796815.1. GTDB lineage: Bacteria > Cyanobacteriota > Cyanobacteriia > Cyanobacteriales > Xenococcaceae > Waterburya. Next base: position 1,948 of record JBDKJC010000471.1, read on the forward strand.
ACAGTATCAAGACTGTGGAATTCCTGAATATTGGATTATTAACCCCGATCTGCAAACAGTACTAATTTTAGAATTATTAAACAGTAGTTATCGGGAAGTAGGTAACTTTTCTGGTGAATCTCAACTGCTTTCGTCGCAGTTTCCCACACTCAATCTCACAGCAGCGCAAATTTTTGGAAATTGATAATTATTAATCAATGTAGATATTTAATGAAACCGTTAATAGCAATTTTTGCAGAATATCAGTCAACATCTGAGACACATTTAGCAACTGATTTAGCGATTTCTGATTCGCGATCGCAACTGACTTATTTAATACAGAGGCTTATTTGTAAATTTCTGAAAATGAACGTTTTTGTTCTTCTGAACGCGGCCAAATATATGCTGAACGTTGTTTATACCATCCTAGCTTTTCATAAAAACCACTTTTCCCTGGTGCAGCCGTGAGCATGGTCGTGAGAAATGGCTTGAGATCGCTTTCTAACTCACTTAGTATTTTAGTTCCTATGCCCTTTCCTTGATATTTGGGCAACACAGCCAAATCTACTATCCACCCATAGTAATATCCATCATCAACTGTTCTCCCTACGCCAACTAATTCATTGTCAACGTAAGCAAATCTTACAAAGGAGCTTTTCTGGAATGAAAGCTTAACATTTTCAGCACTTCTTTCTGTCCATCCGACGACTTTGAATATGTTGGATACATCTTCCCAATTTATCTTTTCAACTGAATTTATATATTGAATATTCATAATCACTACTGACGATTGCAGATTTTTTATTGTACTGAAATTTTTCTAAATTCTAAAAACGCGATCTCGAAGAGTAAGCACGTTACATTGAGTAAAATATCGACAATTCTCAGCCCAAAAGTTGTTTTTTAGGAGGTTTTGTTAAAATGCTTTTAAATTAAAAACACTGAAATCAAAAACAATCTAAATATGCTAACTCAAGAGACAGTATCTAGTTGGGAAACACTTTTGGAGATAGCTAAAGCCAATACAAACGCTAAATGGACGCATCGCTTGGGTCATCCCGCGACGGTTGCAATTCCTAATGGCCTAGATCAAATTTCCTCTGGACAAAAACCAGTATTGCTTTACAAAGACACAAATAGCTGGTGTCCTTACTGTGAAAGAGTCGTGTTTGCATTAGAAGAAAAAGAAATTCCCTATCAAGTAGAATTTATCGATCTGGGTTCTAAACCCCAGTGGTATCTGGATATAGTGCCAACTGGACTTGTTCCCGCAGCCAAAATTGAAGGAGAAATAATTAATGAGTCGAAAGATATTTTATTAGCGTTAGAAGAAAACTTTTCACCGTCTTTACTACCTTCAGAATCTACCTTAAAAGAAGCTGCGATTGAAGCGATCGCTCAATGTGAGACCAAGAGTTTAATTCAAGCTGGGTATAAATTTATCTGGGGACGTAGCGCCGATGGTGGTCAAAGTTCTTCTGAAGAATTATTGGATTTACAAACAAATTTTGAATCAAAATTAGTGGCAATCGAACAATTGTTAGGAAAATATTCAGGGGATTATTTTATGGGCGAATTTAGCTTAGTAGATATTATGTATGCCCCTCATCTAACTCGCATAGCTGCTAATTTACCCGTATATCGAGATTACAAAGTTCGAGGAAATGAGCGTTTTCCCAATTTAAACCGCTGGTATGAGGCGATTGATTCTCGTCCTGCTTATGCACGTGTTAAATCCGATACCACAACTAATAATTTAGTTTTACGTCGCATTTTTGGTTTGCAACCAACAATTGACCAAGCTTCTCTCACTACGAAAAATCTTCAGCCCAATACCTATCGCATGGAAGCAGCAGCAAAACTAAGTGATAACCATCAAGCGATAATTGGCGATATTTTTAAAAATTCGGGACTGGAAACTTTAATTAACGAGAGCGAGCGCAATTCTGCTAGCGAGTCAGTTGACCTACATTTGCGATTACTAGCAGAGTATCTAATTACTGATAATGAAAAACTTTTAGTTGGTGGAAGAGTGGGTGGCAAAGGTGGTACTGAGGCTCAAGTAG
>JBDKJC010000472.1:0-3989 GCA_039796815.1 Cyanobacteriota bacterium
TTTCAGCTAATTTTGGCGTAATAATATATAGTCCTAAAAGTAATCCCAGTACCGTTAAAACTTGACCAGCGGTATGCACACTCCCCAGGCTTATATTTACTTGAGTTGCGACTCCACTCATCCCATACCCCAAGCAATCCTTCATCCCAATCCTTTAGAGCCATACCGACCCTAATCCAGTCATCGTAGATGTCTGCATAGAGAGGATTTATAGCACAGACCAACTCTTCTACAGTCTTAAGTTTGTTTGACTGTCTTTTTCGTTCTTGAGATTGAACCTTTAGTTTAGGTCGCAGATACTCTACCCAAATACTTGAAACAGTAGGAATTTTCATCTTGTCTGGAGCAACTAGCCAATGATATTCGCCTGTAATCGGATGAACTGATGGAGGCAAGGTGGAAGGTAAATTTTCGCCTCTAACTTCCAAACCATTACCAAGTTTAAAGCTTTTGATAGGTCGATCTACATAGTACAAAAACTGCGCTCGCCCAGGTCTTCCAGAACTGTAGCTGACTGTGGTGGGAAAATTCATTCCTTGGAATTGACTTAAAGCTTGACCCGAATCACAATCAATCGATACTAAATAGCGATGCGACCCCGCGTCGCCGAAGGGCGCAAGGGAACGCGCATCAAGATAGCGATCGCTTTTTTGGTATCCACAGAGCAAACTATAGCCATTGGGAACGGCTTGATACAGTCCTTTCTTGCCACTGACCCAAACTTTGCCCTCTCTCAGGAGAGAACGGAAGAGAAATTGAGGAGAATAATAGTTTTGTTGCCATTTTTTACCCAGAGGTATTTTATTGATACAGGGTATGAGTTTCCAATGACTCGGTATTTTTAGTAGGCTTTGGATTAAGCGCTCTTGCGAGCGATGGAGATTGCCTTGATATTCTGGGATTTTAAGGTCTGGATATCGAGGTAAAGCTTGTTGATTTTGAGGGAAACTAAACATTTATACTAAGGGTTGGTGAATTGTTTGGTTTCCTCAAGCGCAAGCTTCTTGATGGAGTTCATTCTACTTGATTTTTTTTCCTTACGTACTTCGTCGCAACTATTTACTTGCCAGACTAATTTTATGGGTTTGGCTTGAGCCAAGCTTTTTACCTCTGGTTTAGAAATATCTATCGTAGCTATTTTAGTGGTAATTGATTCGGCTGAAAAATTTACGGTCTTTTCTGGTAATACTTTATTAGTATCTAAAGTTAATCCAATAAATTCTTCAATTCCACTCGCTTTGATTCCCACCAAATAAGCAATTCCTCTAGCTAAATGAAGTTCAAACTGGCGTTTAATTGACTCTGAATTTAACGGTAATCCTTTTTGATAACAAAACTGTATGAGTGCGGCTGGAATAGCAACACCAGTATCCCCGATAAATGTCTCCCAGCTAATTTCCCAACTTGAATCAAACAGCAGTTTGACGGGGGAAGGGATAGAATCCTGACTTAGACTGTAACAAAATCCCCAACGACAAATGGCTGCATAAGTAGGAATTTTGGTTTTGGTTTTAAGAGTAATTATTTGATATCTGGTCTTTTCGCTGAATCTAAGGCGCTTAACAATTGGCTGCATTTTTTTGGACGAACTGCATAGATTATTTTGCATCCATAGCGCCAGCTAACTCTTTTCTGCCTAGAGTGAGAAAAGAGAGTTACTAACGATCTAGCCAATGCTTTTTGGTAGTCAATAATAGCTACAATCGTAATCGTACTTTAGTCTGACTTTAATCTAACTAGATCCTATAGTCGCAGACATGGCTCAGTAATTATCTTAGACATAAATATCAAACAATCAATTTTAAATATAATTATGTCACTAGAAAATACAGCTATTGATGCTAAAACCAAACTCAAACAAGCCATTAAAGCTGGTAAGAGTGAATGTGCTACCTTAGCAACTGTTATTAACCAGATTATTGACCAAGGTTTATGTGAATATCTAATTATTTCTGGGGACACTATATCCGATAAACTGCACAACCTAATCACTCTACCCTATGGTCAAGGAGGACTAAATACGGAAATTCATGAGGTAGACGCTTTACTATCAATTTCGCCATCGACTCAAAGAAAGTTTAGGACTATCGTGCATGAAGCGAAGCAAGGGGCTAGAACAGACCTTAGACCCCAAGTAAAAGAAGATCGAGTTGAAGCCAAAATGTCTGCCGATAAATCCTCAAAGCCATCAGGTAAAAAAGCCAAAAAGCCTAGCTCTAGCCAATTAGCTACCGATCGTGCTGCTACTCGTGCAGCAGAAGCCGTACCAAAAATAGATCGGTTGCTTGAGTCAGGTTTGGTAGCCAAAGATATCGCAGCCAAGATCGGTCAGGTGGTCAAAGACCCTGAAAATCCTTCTCCAAAAGAGGAAAAGATTCTTGACAACCGCCAGAAAATCGAAGAAGAACTAACTAAACTTTTGCCCGACCCTTTGCCTGAAGCCCCGAAAGAAAGAGACAAAATTAGAAAGCAGGTCAAAGAGATAATCGAAAATACGACTGGTAAAAAGAGTACCCCCAGAGTAGTTCTCTCTAGTAAACCCGATGAAACTGCAAAAGCTATTGCTACAGCAGTCAAAGATATAGATTATCTCCAGCAGCTAATCGTAGCGATCGAGTTTGAGATTGAAGACATGAAAAGTTCATCCCGATCGCAATCCTCAAACCAAAAGAGCGACAATCGGGTACTAGCAGCAGCTTAATAAACTGCTATACCAATAGTCACAATAATTAAAATAATTCTGATGAGCATATTTTTATGAACTAGAGGAGAATATATTAAAGACATTAATGCCAGTCCTAAAGTCGATCCCATCACAACCTGCTTCTGGCTGACGAGAAACAGCAAAACTATGCCTCCTAATGTCAGTAGTCCAAATAAAATGCACATAATCCAGTCGAACAAAAAAACTGGATTGTTGCTAATTTTACGACTGATTCTTTGCATATTTGTAATTATTTTGGTTTTATTATTACTTACGATCTTATCTGTATACTCACTGAGATTTGTGTCTATTTTGAGAAGATCGGAGTTTGTAGCATAAAGATTCGAGTAGATAGATAACACCTATCATTTAATACTTAGCCTATTACCTCGCTCTACTAACCTTGCCCACGACAAGGAATTATTTGCTTTTAAATAATTGGCGATCGCCTCTTTATTCACCTTTTTGACAACTTTAGTTTCAATAAACTCTTCAGGAATCAGATCGAGATCGTAAACTTCGTCATAGTCAATTTCAATCGGCTGTTTACCTCCTTTACCCACAACGCTGATTTTATGAGTGTCAGTCTCTACTTTCTTGACTCCACTTATTTCTAGTCGGAACAGAACCATCGCGGTTAGTCTTTTTGCCAAGTTGGTTCTCGATTTTTTGAGGGTCTGTAGTCTAGCGATTTCCGAGTCTAAATAATTTGTCTGATTGAGAAATTGAATATAGTTGATAAAGCGATCAACTCTTTTACCGTAACTGATTCGGTCTTCCCCTTCTCGCCTTAGAATTATTTGAGCAATTTGGTTGTCAATTTCTCGGTCTTGACTAGAACCAGACTGTTCTTCTGCTGTTAAGAGCGTGCTTAATTGGTCTAATTCTTCTCCCGTTTCTAACTCTGGAAGATTTAAAAGCATAATTTATTAAATTCGTCGTTAAATTGCAGTTTTATAACGTCGTCAGACGAGATTAAATTGAGCCAAAAACACTTAAATAAGCTGGAAAATACCTGGTCAAGTTAAGTTGCGGTAAAACTTTGTCAAAGATGTGAAGTAGTCGTAAATCATCCCCTTTTCAAGTCAAGCTCTCTGTAGCCATTGCTCATACTACAGTACATCATGTAAATATAATACAAATCGCACACAAATAACCTTATATGAAATACAAAAAAGAACGCTACAAATAAAGGAGTAGAAATACATAGATTAGGAAAAGTCATGAGTGGAGTAATCAAAATAGAAATTTCAGAAACAGTTGATGAATTGAAAGAACTACTCAA
>JBDKJC010000473.1:0-3988 GCA_039796815.1 Cyanobacteriota bacterium
CTCCTCGTTCATTTTGGACTGGTTGAAGTCGATCATTTGCTTGGGGATACTGATTATTACCTGAGATAAATTGTTGTTGCATAATCTGGAGTGAATTTTAACAAAGCTATTAGCTATCAGCTATTAGCTGATAATCTGAAGATCTCAAATCTTGAAACTTACTGGCAATTCTTTTGCCCAACTCCAATTGAATCGATTCTTGATACTCAAAAAGCTCCTCGACACTTGCTTGGGCAATTAACTGATTGAAGTTTGGGGTTGAGTAGGATTCGGGGAATTCAACTGAACTTTCTTGAGGTTGGAGATTTCCATCGAACCAGAGAGCATCCCCAATTAAAAATAAATCCTGCGTACTACGAGACAGGGCTACATAAAGCAGATTATGCTCTTGCTGTTCCTGCCAGGGTTTTTGATTGTCCCAAATTAAGGGGAGAGACAATGGTTCAGCAATAAACACTCGAGCAGCCTCCATGCCCTTAGCCCGATGAATGGTCGAAAGTAGAACAGCTTCATTGTCTTCTGAACCAAACAAGCGTTCGATGTTGGCTACCAACTCTTCAATAGATTGACATTGAGTGAAATGTTGATAGATTGCCTTGAGTGCCTTAATTTTATCTTGCAGTTGCATTAACAAAATCGGGCCATTATCATTGGCTTCATAGAGAGAACGTTTGAACTCCAAATAAGCTTGACTGCATTTGAGAAACTCCTGATAACAAAAATCTGGTTGTGAAACTATATCATCGAGTAGTTCCAGTAGAGTTTGTTTGAGAGTACTGCCAACTAAGTTACAGGCGATACCACGAGTAATCAGTTTTAAATTGAGATCGACTAAAGTACTGGTACAACGAGCAATTATTAAATCCTTGGGTCTAACTCGCGCTTCACTTTCAGGCTGCCAAAGAGCAGATTCAGCAATGACTTCAATTTTGCCTGGGGGCGCATTGTCCCTTTGTTTAATAGGAATCTCAGGATAAAGCTGATTAATTAATTCAATATGACTTACTGGACAGCGGTAGCAAATAGGTAGAGTAAATTCCTGCGCCTGGAGTCTTTGTTTAATCCGCTCGAAACTTTGGGTATCGGCTCCACAAAAGCCATTGATTGATTGGGCAGGATCGCCTACAAATAGCATTTTGGTTTGGGTATTGGCAAGACTTAAGACAAACTCCAATTGCAGACGGCTCATATCCTGAGCCTCATCTACCATAATCGAATGAGCGAAATTGAACCCTGGTTGTCGATTGATCTGCCAAACTAAAGGTAAATATAGCTGGTCTGTATAATCCACTATTTTCTCCGACCAAGCAATTTCAATCCCCATAGCAAATAGTTGGTTGAGTTTTAGACCAATTGCTTCTAAATGTTGTTTGTCCACATCTAGACCGTAGTGGTCTATTAACTGGGCTAAAGCCTCTGCTGAAGTACCAGAAAGGGTTGTGCGTAAAAATTCTGCTAGTTTAAGAAAACTACTACGACTGATTACTTTCGCTTGTTCTGGATTACTGCCATTAAACCAATCCAATTGTTGTGCCAGTTGCCGATATTTATGTTCCCTGACATCTAAACGACGATTCCCAAGATAACGACTCAAAACCCGATATCCAGCACTATGGACGGTAGCAATTGATTTACTCCAATTGTCGGGCAGTTTCTTAATCAAAGCATCTTTATTTTTACGATTGAACACTAATACCCAACAGTTTCTCGGCTCGATAATCGGAGTCATAGCTTGAGCCACTAGTCTTAGTAGAGTAGACTTCCCTGCCCCAGCTACCGAATTGACCACACTATTTTGGTGATTACCCTGATTAATACCCCAATCAATTACTTGTTGTTGATAAATACTGGGTTGCATAATTTATAAGTTCAATTTAATTTTTTGCCTAATATTTCTGCGTTAGCAGTATTTATTGAACTAGATAAACCAAGGAGTCTGTTCTAATCTTCCCTCTACTGTTTTTCAAGCTCGTCTTAAATAAAAATCAGTTCAGCACTTTTGACCAACTGTCGAACAAACTATAAAACATCTTTTGAAAATAGGTAACTACGGCGAATATTTCTGTAGACTGCAAGCTTTCAGTTTTTTGCGCACCATAAGTCTGTTTGATGTATTTCAAGTAATCTTCTCTAGTTAAGCCTAAAGCAGCCACTAAACCTTTAATCTGAGGTAATACGGCTTTAACGTAGGAGTCAGCATCAACTGTGATAGGAATCAAAGTACTCAGTGGAACTGAATACTTTTCTCTTGTTTTAACTTCTTTCGATCTTACATAAACCATAATTTGCCTGTTATCATCTCCTAAAGAAGAAGAATGAAAATCAGTTGATATTCTTACTTTCGTTCCTGGCTTGAGTTGTTTAATTGGCTGATCGCGACGACGATTAGAAACAGAATAAAGACTAAGCTGTACCCCGTGATAAAAATAATTATTATTCTTCTTTCTTGCTTGATCAATTTCCTTGAACTTGGCTTCTGAAGTTTTCGTTTCAGAAACAAACAAGTTTTCTAGTTGCTGCTTAATCTTTAATCTCATTAACTCTAGCTTGAGTATAAATACTCGGTACACTAAATACGGGGCTGCCCCTACACAACACTTCATTAATGTGCGATCGCTTTCTTCAAACTCTTGTAGAACTTGAGTTTCAGAGTTTTTGCTGCTCTCTTTTTTTTCTATGCTACAAATAGACTGTGCGATCGCTTTTTGAATGTTTTGGCTAGTCTCACTTTGAGACTGTAGCTTTTCTGTAATGTATTTGATGGTGACCAGTATTTTTTGAGCGATCGCTACAAAACAGCCCATGGCTAATTTAAAGCTAAAACCTGGCACTTTTTGGGTTATTAGCTCTTGAGTATATTTGGGATGCCAGAGGTCGCGATATTCGGGCTTTTTAAGGGTGTTACGGCTAAACTTAGTGCCAAACATCACTTGGCACTTTTCATTGATGAAATTCAGGCGTTTAAGCACTCCTTTGGGTATAGTATCTAGGGGATATTTAGCCAAAATAGTTTTCAATCTAGTCATGGTTTCATCGCAGCGCTTTTGATTGACCCAGCCCCATCTGCCTTTATGTGCAGCTTTTACTTCTGGCTCAACTCCCGATAACTGCTCTTGCTCTGCCCATAATTCAGTGAAATTCTGCTTTCTTTGAGGATAACTTGCCCAAACACTCCAGTAGTTAATCGCTGAAGTCGCCCACTCAAAAGCACGTTTTTTGATCTCATCTTGATGACCGCAATGATCTTGATACCCAGTCAGCTCGATAACCCGCTCATGGATGAATTGAGCTAAAGCTGACACTGTGTTCAAGTTATGAAATACCCTTCCCAAGTTAGCCAAATTTTTCAGAATATCGTTGGTCTGTCCAGAACTAGTAAATCCAAACTTTAAGCTGTACTCCAGATCTTTTTGCCATTGAGTGCGACCTTCTTGATTGAGAGCAAAATTACAGTACCAATCGCGAGCTGTATTGCAGCATTCAGACAATAGCTGGAAGTTCTGGCGATCGCATGAGCTATTCATTAACTCAACAAATTCCTCTGCTCCTCCTGGGAGTGGTTCAAAGGTGAGAGGATCTAATAAGGTTGCTCCCGAGCCTGGCTGCATGGGTACGCGCAAACCATTAAACAGAGAAAATCCCTCACCTTTCTTTTTATATCTTTTGGTGTTGGGAAATATTTCTAGCTGCCCAGACTTAATTGCAAAACAGTTTTCGCTTAAAACTCTAAATAACGCACAGGCAAGATTGAAGCTGTTTACACTCTTTGGTAAAAAGAAAAATAGGTGTACCCCTTTATTACTGCTAGAGCGAATTAATACAGTTCGCTTAATGCCGATTTTGCCTAACACTTTAATTAGCCTGCGGTAACGCTTGGGGTTAACCAGAGGATTATTGTTACTATTCTCGTCTAAATCCAGACAGCCAAATTTGGTTTGTCCACCAAAACGCAAGCCCAAGCTAATCTTTGGATCTTTCCAGTAGCTCT
>JBDKJC010000474.1:0-3978 GCA_039796815.1 Cyanobacteriota bacterium
ATTTGGTTTATTCTGCGCTGTACTTCTTTCTGAGCTAACGCTTAAAACTAAGTTTTGTCTTGACGGTATAACTTCTGCACTTGGTGTGTTGCTTTCACCTGTAATAGTTAAGCGGATACTACTAGCATCTATTTCGGTTAAAGCAACTGACCTAATTCCTGGCGCGGGATTGGTTTTAGTAACACCATTTCTAATTCCAAAAGCTAAAGTCGCGTCCAAAATATCAATAACTAAATTATTGCCTTCAGGTAAAATCAACGGGACTAATCTAGCACTTCCTGCTACAGTTTCTAGAATCAACTCTAACCCCTGAGCTGTCTGGTTAACCGTTACACTCTTAACTCGCGTAACCTTCTGAGCGATTAGCTTCTCATCCCCACCGTTGATATTCTCTCGCTTTAAATTAACTACAGATGGCTGACTAGGATATTTCTCTACTATACTCTTCTCTCCTTTTATAGAAACCTCTTATACTCCTCTGCTTCTTTGCTCCTCTGCTCTAACCGAATAAACTAAAATTATTCCTAATAAACTTGTAGATACTCCTGTCATTAATGATAGGCGTAACAATATTCCTGACAATATTTTCATTAACAACTCTCCAGTAAAGTAGTCGCTTTGTTTAAAATTTTCTTAATAGTGAATCGAATAGTATTGTAAAACGAAGCGGTTATTTATTTAAAATTATTGAGAATCTTTATTAATACCATTAATTTTAAAGCAGCACAATCAAGAGCGATCGCTTTTGTCTGCCACGCCGTTACTTTGGCTTTACATAATTAAACAATCCTTAAGGGCAATCAAACCCTTGTGGAATGGTAAGCTAGGTAAGCTAGCAGTTGCACTAAAAAAAAATATTAAACAGGAATTAATAAAATGAGCGAAGTACAGGAAACGCCATTGCTGTTAAGAGCAGCCCGTGGTGAAAAATTAGAGCGTCCCCCTGTTTGGATGATGCGTCAAGCAGGCAGATATATGAAAGCATATCGTGATATTAGAGATAAATATCCTAGCTTCCGCGAGCGTTCTGAGATTCCTGAAGTAGCGATTGAAATCTCCTTGCAGCCTTGGAAAGCGTTTCAACCCGATGGTGTGATTATGTTCTCCGACATTGTTACTCCACTGCCTGGCTTGGGTATTGAAATGGATATTGCCGAGGGAAAAGGACCAATTATTAGTTCACCGATTCGTTCACAGCAGCAGGTAGATGAGCTACACGCCTTAGAACCAGAAGAGTCCCTACCTTTTATTAGAACTATTTTAGAAAGCTTGCGCTCAGAAGTAAATAATCAATCTACCGTCTTAGGTTTTGTTGGTGCGCCCTGGACTTTGGCTGCTTATGCCGTAGAAGGTAAAGGTTCAAAAACCTATTCAAATATCAAGGGGATGGCATTTTCCGACCCAACTATTTTACACCAGCTATTAAGTAAGTTAGCAGATGCGATCGCTACTTATGTCTGCTACCAAATCGACTGTGGCGCTCAGGCAGTGCAGATGTTCGATTCTTGGGCAGGGCAACTATGTCCCCAAGATTATGAGGCTTTCGCTTTACCCTATCAACAGCAGGTATTTCGTCAGGTAAAAGAGAAACATCCAAATACACCACTAATTTTGCTAGTTAGCGGTAGTGCTGGTTTGCTTGAGCGGATGACTCCCTCTGGTGCAGATATTATCAGTGTAGATTGGACAGTAGATATGGCTGAAGCCAGACAGAGACTAGGCAAAGAGATGAAAGTACAGGGAAATATCGATCCTGGTGTTTTGTTTGGTTCTCATGACGTAATTCGCGATCGCATTTTAGATACAATTCGCAAAGCGGGCGATCGAGGACATATCCTTAACTTAGGACATGGGGTATTAGTGGGAACTCCCGAAGATAATGTCCGCTATTTCTTTGAAACTGCCAAGCAAGCAGATCAACTATTAGCACACGCTTAACAATGAGCAATGAGTCCTAAAGGATTAGCTCGCAAGCTCGCGTCACAATGAGCAATGAGATTATATTACTGTGTAGCTAAATCAAGGTCTTGCAAGAGTTAAGTAATTTCTGAATAAGGACAAGCAAGAGAAGTCACTAGACGAATATACTCTTGCTTGTTTGCGTTGAGTTTGAAACCTTAGAGCTAAAAAACTTTTGACTTTTGACTTTTAACTTTTGACTTTTAACTTCCCCGTAGTGGGACTAGTTCCTAATTGCTACTTAAACAAGTCTGGTTTACGTTCAGAATTACCTGGTGCTGGTGCAGCAGCATTGCTTTTCAGGTATTGTCCTGTACCGCCGTCAGCGGGGTCTAAAAATGGTTTGAGGTTAATATCTTCAGGGGAAGATTTACGGGAGTTATTAGCATTGCCACTAGCGCCATCGATCACCTTGCCAATTTCGCCTAAAATATCGCTTCCTCCTCCTTGGCGATCGCTAAAGGTGTATACTCCTTGAGTAGAACCACCATCATCAGCAACGAGTAAATTATCGAAGATCAAATCACGAGTTAATTGGGGATCTTGTCCAGGAGGAACAGTCAGAACCAGACGACAATCTGTAGGATCTACTTCGGTCGTGACACAGATAGTATCATAGCCATTTTCGGTTCCTGTAGTTAACTCCAATAATCCATCATCACGATAGGATTCAAAGCGCTCGGTAATCGCATTACAACGTTTTTGAGGAGTCCAGCCACCACCTAGTGCGCTAGGAATTGCCCAAGCATAACCCTGATCGGGTCGGCTTTCAGGATAATACATCACGGTGTATTCACCATTGACTAGTTCGCAGTTAAATCGAGTATCAGCGTTGCTAGTAGTCCGAGGAGATCTTGCAGGGTCAGAACCTGGTTCGTCAATAATTACTTCAGGGGGTTGGCTATTTTGAGCAATAACTTGACGTAAGTGTTGAAGACGATTAAAGTTTAAACCTTCAAGATCTAAAGCATTAACCTTAGTAGGGATGCCCAAAAAAGCGATCGCACCAGGAATAGTAGCTAGTGAGACTAAAGTTTTAAAATGCTGTTTAAAATGCTGATTTAAATTCATAGACCTTAGTGACTTTTTAATTAATGTTGGAAAAAATAGTTAGTGATTTTGCATAGTTATGAGGATAATTATGTTTAATGCCTCATATTTAGTTGACGCTTCAGTATTTTTGACGATTCACAAAAGCAAAAGTTTCAGAGAAACAGAATAAAGTAGTGGATAATAACAGATAAATCTAATTATTCTAGTCATTATCAAGTTAACTAAAAACCAGCAGAGTATCAAAAAATAGGGGTTTTATACAATTGAGTGTCAAACAAAGTTATGTTATTGCAGCCGAAGCATGGCAAGCTCTCGAATCATCTATTATTTACTATCGAGGCAACCCTATTGGCACTTTAGCTGCTGGTGACTATAGTTCCCCTGCTTTAAATTACGATCAGTGCTTTGTTCGAGATTTTGTCCCTGCTGCTCTAATTTTTCTCACTAGAGGCAGAACTGAAATTGTCCGTAATTTTTTGCTGGAGACTCTCAAACTACAGATTAAGGAAAAGCAGCTTGATTTTTTAGAGCCTGGACGAGGATTGATGCCAGCTAGTTTTAAAGTGTTGCATCAGGGAGATGAAGAGTTTCTCAAAGCCGATTTTGGCGACCATGCTATTGGTCGAGTTACCCCTGTAGATTCTTGTTTATGGTGGACATTTCTATTAAGAGCTTACGTTAAAGCCACAGGCGAAAGTTCTTTTGCCCATAGTCCTGACATGCAGAGGGGTATTAGATTAATTATTGAGCTTTGTCTCTCCGCAAGATTTGATATGTACCCTACGCTACTTGTTCCTGATGGAGCTTGCATGATTGACCGTCGCATGGGCATAAATGGACATCCTTTGGAGATTCAGGCACTATTTCATACTACTTTACGCTGCGCTAAAGAACTATTACTCTATAACAAGGAAAATGCCAAGATTTTGCAGGCAATAGAAAACCGGATTCCTCCTTTAACTAGCC
>JBDKJC010000475.1:0-3978 GCA_039796815.1 Cyanobacteriota bacterium
ATTGCCATGTCGTCGTAATAGGTGGAATAGTTAAATCTTGGTAGAAAGGTAATACACAAAAGATGGTTATATAGGGAAGGTTGAGATAGTCAGCAATTGTTCCTCCTTCAAAAATAGAAGCATCTATTAACAGCGCATCAATTCCCTGTTCTTTAATAATTGTTGGAGCTTTCTGAAGTCGAGTTTCTGCTATTTTGGCAAATTTTTGTAGCGTGAGCCGTATATCTTTTAACCTATCGGTTTTCTCTAAAATTGCTAATGTCCTTTGTCTTTGAATAATTTGGTTTTTATCAATGGGAGAATAAACTTGACAAAAGTTGAAACCTGCCATTTGTACTGGAATTTGAGCTATTGAATTACTCAAAAAAGTAACCTTATGTCCTCGTCGCTTGAGTTCGTGACCGATAGGAAACATGGTGTTTAAATGACCAGTCACAGACAAAGAAAGAATGCCGAAGTGAGTCATAATTTTTAGTTCTTGAAATAATTTTCAGAGATATCCATCAACGAGTCATCAAAATAATTCCTGTAAAAATCAAACCTGTTGCCATAATTTGATTGAGTGTTAAACGTTCTTTGAATAGCCAGTAAGATAAGAATGCAATTAGTAGAAATGAAAATCCTTGAGACACTGGTGTTAAAACAGCAACGGGAAGTTTTTCCAACGCTTTAGTACCTAAAAGCATTCCTGTGCTGTATACAACCAGCGCGCTGATAAACCAAAAAGAAGCAAGGCTTTCAAGAAAGTTAGAATTCTCGGTCGTTAAACGGGATTGTTTGAGAAAAATCGTACCAATGCTGTTGCAAAAAGCAGATAGAAAGACTAGTAACCAAGAGCTTTGGAAAAATTGAATCATTGAGTATTATCCATAGTTGGTAACAATTGGTTTAACAATGCCTGTAAAGCTTGCTCCAAAATTTGTTGTGGTGATACCCCTGGATAATTGAAGTAACCCATAAGTTCTAATCCAACATGACCATGAACTGTTGCCCAAATTATACGAGCAATGTTCCAAGCTTCGTCTTCAGTTATTTTTTGAATGCTATCTTGAATAGCTTTAACTAAAAGTTCGAGACTTTCTTGACCTAATTTTAAGTTGGCTTCACTGGGAGTATAGTCAGGAATTACCTTGAGAAACATTATTGAGTAATAAGTTTGGTTGGCTAAAGCAAAGCCTCGATACGCCTGACATAGGGCATAAATATAGTTTCTGAAGTCACCTGAATGAGAAACTACTTCCAAAGACTGTCGAAACATCTCAAAGCCTCTTAAATAAAGTTCGTCTACTAAACCCTGTTTGTTGCTAAACATGGTGTAAAGAACTGTAGTTGAGCATCCTACTGTGTCAGCAATTCGACGCATTGTTAAAGCATTTGCACCTTCTTGCATCAGAAGACTGCTAGCATCATCCAAAATTCCTTGGCGTAGCTTTTGCTGATGCTGTTCCTGCGCTGCACGAAAATTTGTAACTTTTTTCGCTTTCATAACACTGTTTTTATAAAATAACACTGTTATTGTATTGAATTTACAAAATAAGA
The DNA here is from genome assembly GCA_039796815.1 of Cyanobacteriota bacterium. Lineage (GTDB taxonomy): Bacteria > Cyanobacteriota > Cyanobacteriia > Cyanobacteriales > Xenococcaceae > Waterburya. The sequence goes on from JBDKJC010000475.1 coordinate 1,540, forward strand.
TCAAATGCTTCATGTGAATTAGTTTCGTTCAAATAAACTAGTTTTTAGCTCTTAGCTCTTAGCTCTTAGCTTTTAGCTTTTAGCTTGAAAAATTTACTGATACGCTTCCACGGACAGCACAAGGGTTTTTTGAAAATGTCTCTAAAGATCTCTAGCAGAAAATATAAAAAGCTTATAGCTTATAGCTTATGGCTTACAGCTATGAAACGAATAACTCTAATTTTTAATTTACATTAGACGTATATATATAATGAAAATAATAAAAATTAAAAATATCCATAAACATATTTATGGTTAATTTAGAATGGTATCGCAGCTTTATCGCTGTCTATCAAGTAGGAACAGTATCGGGTGCTGCACAGGTTTTATATTTGACACAACCAGCAGTAAGTCAACATATTGCTTCCCTAGAATCAGTCTTGGGAACGAAACTATTTGAGAGAATGCCTCGTCGAATGTTGCCGACAGAAGCAGGAAAACGATTATATAATCAAGCGATCGCAGCCATCGAAACCTTAGAAGCGATCGCCAATAATAATACTTTTATTGATGCACCATCTTTAATTCGTTTGGGAACACCACAGGAGTTTTTTAGCGAATGGTTGGTAAAACGTTTACCTCAAGACGACAAAATCATGTTTTCCATTCAATTTGGCTTGGCTAATGACTTAATCGAACAATTAGTAACGCAGGACTTAGATTATGTAATTGCTACGCAAAAGATTACGCGATCGGAGATAGAATATCAACCGATTTATGAAGAAAACTTCTGGTTGGTTGCGCCTCCTCTATGGGAAATTCCTATATCGTCAGAAATTCTCCAGGTAGATCTAACTTCCCTAGAAACATGGTTAACTCAACAACCTTTAATTTCTTATGCTGAAGACTTACCAATTATTCGGCGTTTTTGGCGCGTAGTTTTTGGTAGGCGATCGCAAATGCAAGCACAATATATCATTCCCGATTTACGCAGTATTCGTAGTGCGATCGCATCTGGACTTGGTTATAGTATTCTTCCCGATTATCTTTGTCGTGAATGGATTGGGGGAGAAATAATTAAACTTATTCTTAAGCCTACTAAAGCGGTAACCAATCAAATTTGGTTGGCATATCGTAAATCTGAACGACAATCTCAGCAAACAAATCTACTTTGCAGTTTATTTAATGCCCATTGAGTCAAATTTATTAATAAGCGATCGCTATAATTTTCTTTGAAGTTTGTCTATTGTGTCAATGCTAATTTTCTCGAATGTAATTTTGAGGCTGATTTTAATTCTGTTAAAGCTATTATAGAAACCAGAGAAGTTCAAGATTTTAAGATCGTCATGGTTGGCGAGCATAGAATACATGAGAAGAGAGCAAGTTTTATCAATTTTGAATGTTCATCAAGACGAATTGCGCGCTCTGGGTGTCAGCTCTTTGGAAATATTCGGTTCAGTAGCGCGAGATGAAGCCATAACTAATAGTGATGTCGATTTTTTAGTTGAATTTTCCATCGAGGCTAGTCTCTTCGATTTATTTAGAGTCAGACATTATTTAGAAGATTTACTCGGATGCAGTGTGGACTTAGGAACTTCAGATACTTTAAGAGAGCCTTTGCGAGAGTCTGTTCTCAAGGATGCAATTCGTGTCATCTAGAGCCGTACTTCTCCGTATACAAGACATTTTAGATGCTGTAACCAGTATTGAGCAGCGTACAGTAGAAATGACTTTTGAGCAATTTGCCGCCGATCAAACCATCGTTAAATCAGTTCTCTATGACTTCATCATTATTGGTGAAGCATCCGCAAATATTCCTGCTGATTTTCAATCCCAATATTGTCAAATACCTTGGCGTTTGATGAGCGATATGCGCAATATAATGGCTCATGAATATTTTCAGGTAAATTTAATTTATACTTGGAGAACGATCCAAAACAACTTTCCATCTTTAAAGCTACAGTTATTGGACTTGTTGGCAAATGAAACTATGAATTAATCTTGAATCTTGAAAAAAAATCGCGATCGCATCTGAACTCGGTTATAGCATTCTTCTTTACTTTGTAGTGTATTTAATGTTAATTGAGTCCAATTTATTAAAAAGCGATCGCAATCAACAAGATTAATACTAAAGAATTATTGATCGACTGACTTTACCTGTCTTGCAAACCAATAACCTACTACAGCGATCGCAATAGTGATTAAACTAAGCACGACATTAATATGAATGGTAATTCCCAATAATTCTGGTTCAGAAGTATTACCAAAAACTGGATCTTTGAGAAATCCGTAGGAAGTTCCAGGGTAAAAACCAGAAGCAATTAACCCAATCCAAAATGCTGAACCTAGAAATGTAGCCAGTCCCATTGAAAACCGATCTGTAATCGGACGAGACTTTAAAATTGCCAAAGCAGCACCCCCTAATGAGATTGCACCAAAAAATGACATAGCGCAGTGTAG
>JBDKJC010000476.1:0-3966 GCA_039796815.1 Cyanobacteriota bacterium
CTAATTTGGAATCGTCCTACACCTAATAAGCGATCGCCCAGCGCTTGAAAATAATCGCGATCGACACCTTCACCACAAATTAGAAGACTAGCTTGGGGTAGACGAGCAACTGCTTCAATAGTTAATTCAATTCTTTGGTCGCTATGACGATGCAAAGGAGCAACTGCAATAATGCACGGTTGAGATAAACCAGTAGCGATCGCTTTACCTTCGGGAACAAATTCTGTCGGATCGATTCCCAGAGGAATAGTCTCAACTATTTGGTTTGGTGCTAATCTTTGCGCAGATTCGGCGATAATTGGATTGAGAGTAATTAGGCGATCGGGTTTTAGAGTTAAATTACGTTCGAGATTTTTTGCTTGATTTAAGTTATTGTGGTCGGTAAATAAAATTGGAGTCTGTTTAATCGCTCTGACACAATTGGCAGCCAACAAACCAGCATAACCATTTTGCGGCAAAATCAAATCGGCGGAGTGATTTAAAAGATAGGATATACAGGGTAAAAAACTCGTCATCTGAGCGATCGCCACATTAGGCGATGAAAACCAACGATTTACCAGGCTAGATACCCAAGGATTAATTAAACGAGAATTACCTTGGGGTAGAGAACTAATCGGTCGACTAAAAGAACCACATTCAGCGCCACTCAACAGTTCTACTGCCAAATAATTATCGAGACGGCGTGCCAGTTCAACAGCGAAAACAGAGGAATTACTTTTCCAATCAATCCCAGCTTGAGGATGAATCAGGATGATCTTAGACAATATTTAGTTACTCCTTTTTGTAATTAGTAGTGGGGATCAACGGCTGTTTGTCCCCAGTGGACTCAAGCATCCAGTTAAAAATGTTCGGACTACGTTGAGTTTGAGGCATGGCGATTTTCAAGCGACTTTTCGCATCCGCAATTAATTGCCGTAGATGGCGATAGCGATCGCTCTGCTGATAATACTGCCGACAATCTAGACGAAAAATTGCCCAGCGTAATTGGCAAAACTGGGGCGAGAAGATGATTAGTGGATTGTGTATTAAAGTCTGATACCAATAGTTACGGGCAATAGCAGGGTCAGGATTTTTAGTTTGCAGAGTATTTTGGGCGAGAAATAAACTGGCAAAGCCATAACTACGATATTTTTGTTGTTCAAGCTCTGGAGACATTTTGGCATATGCTGTTTCAATTATTGCCTGTAAATCTAGCTCGAGAGTAAGGTAGTTGCGGTTACGTTCTGGAAATTGACGACAATAGACCAACGGTTCGGCGATCGCTATAAACTGATAATGGTTACTTAATCTAATCCACATTTCCCAATCAGGAATGACCTGTAGTTTCGGATCGAACAGTCCCACCATTTCAAAGCAGCTACGACGCAGCATGACCGAAGAGAAATTAATCTGGTTTTGTGCCAAAATTTCTGGGGGCTGAAGCAAATCTTTGAGCTGGCTAACTATCGTCGTTCGTCTTAACGACTGATGTCGAACAAGAGAACTAGCTATTTTACCTGTATCTTGACTCTGATGATCGATTAACATCAAACAAGAGTAAATTAGACCAACTTCAGGATCTCGATCAAGATAAAATAGCTGCCGCTGTAGCTTACTGGGATGCCATAAGTCGCCAGCATTGACAAACGAGATATATTTTCCTTGAGCTTCGAGAACTCCTTGATTAAGGATAGTAGCCAGACCCAAATTACTGTGTAAAATAAATCTCAAACGCCGATCTGACTTTTCTCTAGACCAACAATCGATCTGATGGTAACGATCGCTAAATACTAAGATTTCAAAATCACCATTAGTCTGCTGGAGAAGACTATCGATCGTAGCTGGTAAATAGCTAATGCCCTCATAAGCGAAAATAATTATAGAAACTGTGGGCAATTCTAAAGACATGGTTGCATGAAATATTAAGATCGGCAGTGGAACAATATTAAACATCCAAAGTTGGATGTGTTTGCCGAGCAGGTATTTTGGTAGTTAATTGTAAATATAAAAACAAATTTTTATAAATTACCTTATCCCAGTTATGATTTACAGCAATATATGTCTGCGCTTTTTTGGCCATACTCAACAGCAAATTTGGTCGAGACAGGGCATAATCCAGTTGAATTAATAAAGAATCGAATTGTCCTGCTTTAAAGAGTAAACCACGATCGCGACCAATCAACTTACGATGGTTCATTGTATCGCTAGCCACAATGGGAATTCCTTCCCGCATTGCTTCTAACATACCGACGGAAGAACTTAAATTATTACCTTCGGAAGGTTCGACAAATATACCTGCACCACGCACTAATTCAGCTAATAAATTACCGCTAATCTCCCCAGTAAAGATAACATTGTTCTGCTGTCGAGCCATTTGTAGCAAATTGATAGTGTGTTGAAAAGAACAGCTAATATCTCCTGCTAAAACTAACTTCCAATTGGGCGGCTGTAATTTCTGAAATACTTTAATGAGTAAATCTAGTCTTTGATTGGGTTCAAATGTGCCTAAATATAATACATAACGCTGCTGTTCTAAGCCAAAAGCCTGACGAAAGCTAACGTGATGGTTATTTTCCCGATATTTAGCTGGAGCGTTAGCAATATAATGAGGACAGACACCATACTTACGCAAAAAATAGTCTGCTAGCTCGTGAGTAGTCACAATAATTTCGTCTGCATAGTTTACTGCTATCTTTTCCAACCAGGGTAATAATCTACGAAATATTTTAGATGTCCGTGTGACATTAGATTCTAGCTGGTGAAAAGTTACGACAATAGATGAGCTAGAGAACATCTGAGGAAACCAAGCAAACCAAGCTCCGATCATGCCATGAAGGTGAATCACGTCATACTTACCAAAAGTTGCCCAAATAGTATTAAGAGCCGAATTCAGCCAGCTAAAGCGCTTTCCTGGTAAAGAAAGTAAGGTAATTACCTTCATTTTTTGATAAGTAAACGTAGAAAACCGTAATTGCTGATGATAACTAGGTTGAACATATAAATCGACCTGATGTCCGCGAGCCACGATTTGAGGGTATAATTCTAGGCAATAGCGCTCAATTTCCCCAACTTTGGCAGGAATACCCCTTGCCCCAATGACGGCAATTTTCATAGTTGTTATGTGGTTATGGTGAGAAGTTTAATCAGAGATCTTTTAGTCAGAACAATTGCGAGAGCGGCTAAAACAGGTGAGCTGGCAATGCATTTTTAAAGCCTCAATCGTTACATTGAAGTATTTCAACAGAGTCATCCCTCAAATTTAGGCAGCACAAAATTAACTTAATTACAATAATTTGTTTTTAAATCTATTTTGATAGTTGCGTTGCGATCGCCTGCGCCATAAACATTTTGTTCTAATTACTTAAAATGACGATTAACAACATAAATCTATTGATTTTTTCGCTCTAATTCTTTAAATTTCTAACTCTATTTTTTAGTCATTTTGATCCAGAAAATTAAATATATTAATTGTTAATCTGCTACTGTAAACTATTTTACACAGAAGCTTTACAGGTTTAAGACTACTATTCTCGTTTAATAAACCGTCGAACAACATTATCTATTTGACTATTTTCCATATATTTACTTACGAGAAAATACGGAGGCTGTTTTCAAACACAATCTTATTCGCTTAAAATAGAATTGGCAATGACGATTGATGATTCAAATAGTAGTTTTAATTCAGTAAAATTACGTAACCTAAACCTGACCTGGAATAGAGCTAGAATATATATTTTTAATAAAGTAAATACATACTTTATTGAAGTAGAGGAGAAGATGTCTGAACTAAGTATTATCAAAGGTAGCTGCCTCTGTGGAGCGGTAAAGATTTCTACTACCAGCATTAATAGCATATAGCAGCGTGTCACTTGTCACTGTATTATGTGTCGCAAATGGGGCGGTGCAGCCTTGTTAGGAGCTGAATGAAGAAGTTAGCAGTTCCTAAAATTAGAAATGTTCTAGAAAATGCGATCGCCTAAAATTAAC
>JBDKJC010000477.1:0-3963 GCA_039796815.1 Cyanobacteriota bacterium
TGGGCCTGTCGAACTTGTGGCGATTTTATTGCTCATGATATCGGGACGATGGTTTTGTAGATAGCCCAGATTTAAGTTAGCGATCGCTCCACTCAATAGCCCGATGGAGATAAACAATACAACTATTCTTTTACTGCTACTTTGAAGATTTTTCAGGGAGTTGGATGCAAATTTGGCTGGCTTTTGTTTGCCCAAGATAAATTCAGCTGGGGTTTCTGACCAATAAGGACTTAATCCAGCTGCTATTAACGCGATAACCGCAGGAAAATAAACAAACTGAAACCTGCCTGCCAAGGTTAAATCCATGCCCAGAATATAAGTGAAACCACAAAAAAGTGCGATCGCAGCTAAAAAATAGGTTTCTAAGGCTGAAATTGCGTCTTGTTGCTGAAGATCTTGACGCTGTGATTTTAGTCCACGGAACAGCAATGGCAAATTTCGCCACCAATAAATCAGCGTTAATAATCCCGAAAAAATAACTATAGCCAAGGAGAAATTGTAGAGAGAAGAAGGAAGTAGGATTACTATACTCATCAACCATAAGAGAAATCTGCCAATTGGTTCGAGCCATTTTTCCGCAGCATTACTAGCGTAAATCCATTCAGTAGGTGAACTATTACGCACCGCCAATAAAGAGGGCAGCCAAACTAGACAGCCAGTTAAAGAGCCGAGAGCAACCAGATAGACTTGTCGCCACTGAGGTTGAGTTAGAACCGAGCGAGCTACTCGCCATTGCTGCCACATAAGCTGCATAAAAGCGATCGCCATTGCCATTAAGCTCAAAACGAAAAAGTAGTGAGTGGCGATTCCCAAGGCGTTAATTACAATCCAAATTCCTACTAGTTTGGCAGAGATAACTTTTTGCTGATTAATTGCCCGCACAGTGCAGACATAACATGCCAAAGAAGCGATAATTATTAGAATTACTAAGGTGTAATGACGCGCCTGGGTTGCTAAGAAAATGCCAAATGGTGAAATTGCCATCACGGCAGCAGCTAGTTGCGCGACAATTAAAGAACGAAAAGCAAGTCGGCAAAAATAAAAAATTGCGGGAATGCCGAGAACTCCCAGTAAGGCAGAAAGCGATCGAGCTGCCCAAACAGAAACTAGTCCATCTACTGAAGGGAAAAGTTTTAACCACAGATGAGTTAAGACAAAATAGAGGGGGGGATGAGTACTTTCTGTTTGCAAAAGATGGACTACATCGCCTATTCCTGCCTGAGCATTAAGCTGAAGTGGTTCAAGCAGAGTTTGCAGCCCAATAAATTGATTTAAAGGGACATTATAAAAACTATTACCAAGACTAAAAACCAGGGTGGCGCTTTCATCAGTCCAGGGTGGTAATATTCCTAGATGAATAAAGCGTAAACAAGTGCCAATTATTATCCATAATAGTAATAGCCAATAATGTTGATAGGGCATTTAATTCAAGAACTAGGTAATCGAGACAAATCTTCACAGGGTTGGTTTAAGGCGATCGCCGTAATATTAGATAAGGTGGTTTCGGCAATATTATTGAGCGCCTCTGCCGTAAAAAAAGCTTGATGTCCTGTAATAATTACGTTAGGAAAGGTAAGCAACCGTTCAAAGTCATCATCTTGGATAATTTCTCCCGATAAATCTTCAAAAAATAGTTTACCTTCTTGTTCGTAAACGTCTAGTCCTAAATAACCAATTTGTCTAGATTTTAAACCGTGAATTACTGCCTTGGTATCGATTAATCCCCCGCGACTAGTATTGATTAACATCACTTTTGGCTTCATCAGAGCGATCGCTGCGGTATCGATTAAATGGTAAGTATCGTCCGTGAGGGGACAGTGCAGACTAATAATATCTGATTGAGCAAGTAAATCCTCAAAGCTCACATATTCCCCAAATTGCTCGGCAAACTCACGATTGGGATTCAAATCGTAAGCCAGTATCCGACAGCCAAAACCATGGAGAATCTGACCTGTGAGACGACCAATTTTTCCCGTACCAATAATACCCACCGTACGACCATGCAAATCGAAACCCAAGAGTCCATTGAGGGCAAAGTTTCCTTCACGGACACGGTAATAAGCCCGATGTATCTGACGATTGAGAGTTAGAATTAAGGCGATCGCATGTTCGGCTACGGCATGAGGAGAATAGGCAGGTACGCGAACGACGGTAATCCCCAATTCTTCAGCAGCATCGAGATCGACGTTGTTATATCCCGCACATCTCAGGGCAATTAATTTAATTCCTTGGTTACTCAAGATTTCAATTGTCTGACGATCCAGGCGATCGTTAACGAACACACATACAGCCTCAAATCCAGAAGCTAAACTTGCTGTTGACGAATCTAGGCTGACATCAAAAAACTTGAGTTCATGACCATATTTTTGATTAACTTGAGCCAAAAACTGGCGATCGTAAGGTTTCGCACTAAATACGGCAACTTTCATTAATTATTAATTAGTAGACATTCCTGTCGATTGTTTCGCCATTTCCATAAAGATATCATGAGTACTATTAGCCTCTTCTCCTTTCTGGGGTTTTCTTTGAATAAAACTGCCGTCTGATTGTAATTCCCACGCCTTACGATTATCTGCCAACATGACCCCTAAAATTTCCTGGAGATCCCGAAAAATTTCTGGACTTTCGATTGGCGTAACCGCTTCGACGCGCCGACTCAAATTACGGGTCATCCAGTCGGCACTACCAATATAAATTTCTTCTTCACCATTGTTATGAAAGTAAAAAATGCGCGAATGTTCTAAAAACCGCCCAATAATGCTAATTACGCGAATTCTCTCACTAATGTTGGGTAATCCTGGTCGCAGACAACAAATCCCGCGAATAATTAGATCGATCTCCACTCCTGCCCCAGAGGCTTCATATAGCGCCTGAATTACTGGTTGATCCACCAGGGAGTTCATTTTAGCGACAATCCGCCCTGTTTTTCCCTGACGGCAATTTTCCGCCTCGCGATTAATCATCTCGATCATACGCTCTCTTAGATTAACTGGAGCAACCAGCAGCTTGCGATAAGATTTCTGTCGCGAATAGCCCGTTAAGAAATTAAATAAATCCGTTAAATCTGCCCCCAAGTCCTCTCGACAGCTTAATAGACTCAAATCCGTGTAGAGTTTTGCCGTTTTAGGATTATAGTTGCCCGTACCGATATGAACATAACGGTGAATTTTCTCTTTTTCTTGCCGCACTACTAAAGTAATTTTAGTGTGGGTTTTTAGTCCTGTGACACCATAAACCACGTGAACCCCAGATTTTTCTAGTTTTTTTGCCCACAGGATATTATTCTCTTCGTCAAAACGAGCCTTAAGCTCTACTAATGCCACTACCTGTTTGTCATTCTGTGCTGCGGCAATCAAAGCTTTGACAATTGGGGAATCTCCCGAGGTACGATAAAGGGTTATTTTGATCGCTAGCACATGAGGATCGTAAGCAGCTTCGGTTACAAACCGCAGAACAGTACTGCTAAAGGAATGATAGGGATGATGTACTAGCAGATCTCCATTACGAATCACGCTAAAAAAGTTCTCTCCTTCGCCCGTAGATTCACCTTCTTCTTCCTGTAACCGACTCAAGCGACTGGGTAATACAGAGTTCCAGGGTTGGTCTTTTAAATCGGGTAGGGGTAGAGATAAGAAAGACATCAAATCACCCAAGCTAAGTAGACCATCAACATCATAAACATCGTTTTCTTGTAAACCAAGTTCTTGAATAATTGTCGATCGCAATTCGGCAGGAATTGAAGCCTCTACTTCTAACCGCACCGAAGAACCACCAATGCGTCTTTTTTGCAGCTCTTTTTCAATTGCCAGTAATAAATCATCTGCCTCATCTTCTTCTACTGAAAGATCGGCATTGCGAGTCAGCCGAAAGGCGTAAGACTCTAAAATGTTCATCCCAGGAAATAAATACTCTAAATTATGGGTCAGAATCTGTTCTATCGGCACTCCTGTCCAAACTCCAGTA